>URJU01000085.1 GCA_900548315.1 uncultured Coprococcus sp.
ATTATATAGATATACTTGATTATAGAAAATGTTTTTATAATACTCAATAGATTTATTGAAAATTTAATGTTTTTTTATAAAAATAAAAAAGAGACATGTGATATTACTAATTTTGTCAAAAAACGAGAATGTATGTTACAATAAATCAAACGCATTGAGAGGTAGATTATGGACACATTTAAGATAATAAATGCAACACAGAACGATAAAAATGAATTACTCACACTTTATCATGCCATGATAGGTGGTCCATGTGAGTGGAGTGAGAGTTATCCGGATGAGAATACAATAGAATTTGATCTGGGAAATGAAGACCTTTTTGTTATGAAGAATAATAAGAATGAAATTATAGCGACAATATCTATAGATCATGACGATGAAGTGGAGTCGCTAACATGTTGGCGTGATGATCTGGCACCTTCGGGAGAACTGTCAAGGCTGTGTGTCAGGAAGGATATGCAGGGCCAGGGTATAGCAAAGCGGATGATGAACTATACCTGTGGCGTTCTCAGGGACAGAGGTATGAAGGGGGTACACATACTTGTAAGAGAGGGACATGTTGTAGCGCTTTCAACTTATTCAAAGCTTGGATTTGTCACGGTTGGAGAGTGTGATCTTTTTGACAAGCATTTTATATGCATGGAGAAAGAGTTTGAATAAGAACATGGGATATTAGTACGGAAAGGCAGATGGATAATATGGCAGATAGAGGGTATAGCCTTTTGTTTCCTTCGGGGGAATCAACATATAAGATAATGGGTCAGGTCACTATGCACGATCTGGGTATGGATCTCATATGCAGGCAGTTGTCGTCAAAGGAATCAGAACAGAACTATATAATGCGTGTTATGTCTCAGATATACTCTGATCCAGAGGTGACGCGTTACAGATGCGATGTATTTGAGGATATACTGAAACATAAACAACTCAGGGATGCTCTGATGGGAACTCTTGATCGGATAAGTTTTCTGAAAGATTACGGAAGTTTTCGACGGGAATATGATGAGGGTGCAAGTGTGTGGGAGCTGATGCACAGACTTGATGAGATAGGGGATTACATAGAGTGTGTTGATGCGCTTTATGCATGCCTTAATAAATATGAACTCAGCTCAGCAGGATTTTCCGGCCTTAAGGAGTATGTACAGAGAATATATAGTGATAACGGATTCGGTGAGCTTAAGGAGGATATTTCAAAGCTGAAATTTGAAACATCTGAGATAAAGAGCATAACAGTAGGAATCAATCTAAATGAGAGATTTGAGGCTGAGGGAGTAGGACTTATTTCTGTGAACAATAAGTATTTCACTAGGGGAGGTGTGCTCAGCAATTTTTATGACCACATTGTGACAAAGGATAGGATCAGCAGCGAGGCTAAATGGAAGGGTGACTATAAATTCCAGCCATTTGACTCCAGAAGTGAGATGCAGGTCAAGGCACCAATGCAGCAGATGGCGCAGACAGCGGCGGTGGGGACCGTGGCAGGATCAGCCGCAGGTATAGGAGGTATACCGGAGGGCGATCAGGCCAGAGATGTGACCAGATATACCGACAGAGTGGTGGGACATATGATATCCGGGATAGTGAAAAAGATGAGACAGGTGTTAAATAAGTACGTGTCCATAACCATCACAGATATGACTGATCTCATACCAGAGCTGATGTATTACATTAGGTGGGCGGAGTATATAGAAAAGCTTCAGGACAGAGGGGCTGCATTTGCAAAGGCGGATGTGGTTTGCCGGGGAGATGGCTCGTCGGATGACGAGTGCAAATATTCTATGAAAGCCCGCGGTGTATACAACATTAAGCTGGCAGCGTTTGACACGGAGGAGTCGGATCACATAGTTGCCAATGATCTAGATTTTGACGGTGAGCACAGAGTGTATATCCTGACAGGAGCCAACAGGGGCGGTAAGACAACCATAACCCAGACGATAGGACAGCTTTTTGTGATGGCTCAGGGCGGTATATATATACCTGGAGATGAATTTGAGTTTGCTCCTGTGGACTGTATATATACGCATTTTCCAGCTGATGAGGACAAGACTTTGGATCTTGGAAGACTGGGTGAGGAGTGCAAGAGATTCAGGGAGATATTTGATAATGCCTGTGATCAGAGTCTTATTCTGCTGAATGAGACATTTTCAACGACGTCATTTGAGGAGGGCTATTATATAGCAAAAGATTCCGTGAGAGCAATCCTGACAAAGGGCGTCAGGACGATATATAACACGCATATGCACAAGCTTGCATCTGATGTGGAGGAAATGAATGGGGACAGGACGAGAGGAAAAGCCTATTCGTTGATAGTCCACAATGAGGGTTCACAGCGCTCATATAAGATAGAGATAGCACCGCCGGCGGGAAAATCGTATGCCAGCGATATAGCGAAGAAATATGGTGTAACTTATGATATGCTGATTCGTAATATATAGATATGTTCTATGGAATATAATGTCTGTATGCAATTTTGGTAGATGAGGTGCAGAAGGTAGAGAAGGAAAAGATGGTATATATAATGGATAAGTTGATTATATATCTAATATGTATAAATATACTGGGAGCTGTCCTTGACGGAGTGACAGCGGCAAGATGCAGGCGGACAAGTCATAGGGTGCTGGATATAATATTGGGTATTATTGCCATTGCCGGAGGTGCTCCGGGTATGATAATAGCGTTTGCACTGTGTGACAGGACTGCATCAAAGACAAATATGATGCTGAGAGTGTTTACTGTGTGTGTGTGCGTGATAGAACTTGCGGTGTTTATGACATGGAAACTCAGACCTGCGGGAAAATGGAGCTTTGCATTCTGGGATGTGTTTGTAAGATACAGATGGACATTGTGGTTCGTGTTGGCAATAAGTGTTATAACATTTGTCATGTTTGGGATTGACAAATATAGGGCGATTAAGGGCGGATACAGGATCCCCATAGCTGTTCTGCTTGGTATGGCATTTGCCGGCGGGAGTATCGGTGCGCTGCTCGGAATGGTGATATTTAGGCATAAGATAAGAAAGAATTATTTCGCGGTTGGAGTGCCGCTGATACTTGTTATGCAGGTGGTGCTTTTGATGTGTGTGGAGAATTTGTTGTAGGATACTTATATCAAATATATAGCCTTGGTAAGGTGGTAATATTCATTGCAATACTTAATGGCGATAGCTACACTCGGCAAGGAGGAAACAAATATGGCAGAAAAGGCAAAATCAAATGAGGCTAATATTATCAGAGATGGGATGCTGACAGCGTTTGCAAATGAAGTAAAGATGAGTATTCCAGATAAAAGCTATTGGGATGAATGTAGAAAGTCCAAAGATCTGTTTTCTTCTGAGGATATAGAGAATATGAAAGATATATGTAAAGGACATAAGAAATAGTTACTGAGTGATTAAAAATCTACGAAAGAGGTGGAGAGAGTGCAGTTTGATTGGATAGATTTCTATATGGAACTTGCGGATAAGTTGTTGGACTTCAAAAATGATAGGGCAAGTTTGATTGAGAAGATAAAAGATATCTATACAGCGATAAATATAAAGCTTCCGACGCTTGAAAAGGACAATGATATTGTGGATATTGATCCGTTTACGGTATACGGATTGTTTAACAAAGGGATAACGAATGCAAATAGGATATTGATATTGAATCAGGTGGCTGAGAAGTTTGGAATAAATGCAAAAGTCCCTACCAGCTTTGATGGAATACCGGTTCTAAATGTTATGTCTGCAACATTCTATGGATTTAAAGATGATAGTGCTAAAGATGGTGGCCGAGGGGCAGATGATATTGATAATTTATGGAAACTATTTGAAATAGCATTAAAACTTGGTAAGGATTCTGATGGTGAAAAATATCAGCATGATTTTATAAGTGTTTATAATACGGTTAGAGGACAATTTGGCGTGAAATGGAATATTACTATGGGCTTATACTGGATAAGACCATACACATTTATAAATCTTGATTCAAGAAATAGATGGTTTCTAACTCAGTCAGATAATTTTCCAGCTGATTATGTCGTGTCAGCAAGAAACGTTTTATCGAAGAATGAGATTCCATCGGGTGAAATTTATCTTGACATGTGCAGGAGATATATAGAATGTCTGAAAACAGGGAAGTACAGGTACTCATCTTTTCCAGAATTGTCGTACTATGCGTGGATGGAATCGGATAATGTTAATAAGAATCAAATAAAAGATAAAAAGAAGAAAGAAAAGTCGAATGCAGAATTCCTAAAATGGTTTGCACCGGTCATAAGGGCACTCAGGGATCTTGGTGGCTCTGCAACAGCAGCAGATACAAGAAATAAGATAATTGAGAATGAGCATTTGACAAAAGAACAGATAAGTATCACAAGGGGTAAAACAAAAGTTAATAAGTTTGAGAATGAGGTTGCATTTGCAAGAAACTACCTTGTAAAAGGTGGATACATAGATAAGAGCGTCAGAGGAGTGTGGACTCTCACAGAGGCCGGTGAAAAAGTTGATATGACTGAAGAGCTTGCATCTGAAATATTTAAAACGGTTGTAGCACAGAATCAGCAGGCGAAACAATCAGATGGTGTTACAGTTGGAGAAGATATTGATGATGGCATAAGATATTGGACATATGCACCGGGCGAGGATGGCGGCATGTGGAAAGAGATGCAGAACAAAGGAATCATGGCAATTGGCTGGGGAGAAATAGGCGCGATAGATGCTTTTCAGTCTAAGGAAGAAATAAGGGACAAGATGAAAGAAGTATATGGCGGCAATTCTTCTTATAAAAATTCGGTTCATGCGGTTTGGCAGTTCTGTAATGTTATGAAGCCTGGAGATATAGTGTTTGTAAAAAAAGGACGGACAAATATAATTGGCAGAGGAATTGTTGAATCAGAGTACATGTATGATGATGAGCGTACAGATGGATACAACAATATAAGAAAAGTCAAATGGACACATGACGAAAGTCATGAATTGGAAATAAAACTTGCATTAAAAACTCTTACGGATGTTACTCCATATACGGATTATGTGGATAAGTTAAATGAGCTTTATGATACTGATCTTGAATTGGAGGATGAGGAGGAAAAAGAATATAAGGCATACACTAAGATTGATTTTCTTGAAGACGTATATATGTCAGAAGAGAATTATGACACGTTGGTATCATTGCTAAGACATAAGAAAAATATTATTTTGCAGGGAGCTCCTGGAGTTGGTAAGACATTTGCTGCAAGACGCCTGGCATATTCCATGATGGGTGAGAAGAATAGTGACAGGGTAATGCTGGTTCAATTCCATCAGAGCTATTCATATGAAGATTTTGTAGAGGGGTATCGTCCTAGTGCAGAAGGAGCCGGTTTTGTACTTACTAAGGGGGTATTTTATAATTTCTGCAGAAAAGCCGAGATAGACAGCGATAATGAATATTTCTTCATAATAGACGAGATAAACAGGGGCAATCTTAGCAAGATATTTGGTGAATTATTTATGCTTATTGAAAAGGATAAACGCAATCAAAACCTGCAATTATTATATTCAAGGGATAAATTCAATGTACCTAAAAATGTATATATCATAGGTATGATGAATACAGCGGACAGAAGTCTTGCAATGATAGATTATGCACTTAGAAGACGTTTCTCATTCTTTGAACTTAAACCTGGATTTGAAACCGAGGGATTTACGGAGTATAGAATGAAACTTGATAACAGCAAATTTGATAAGCTTATAAAGTGTACGGAAGAATTAAATAGTGAGATTTCGCTTGATGAAACGCTTGGTGAAGGATTCTGTATTGGTCATAGCTATTTCTGCGATATGAATTCAGAAGAACTTACCGATCAAAGACTTATGGAAATTGTTGAGTTTGAATTGATACCACTTTTGAAGGAGTACTGGTTTGATGAACCTAGAAATGTAGAGCATTGGAGTGAAAAACTTAGAGGGGCGATAAGTTGATACCTATACAGAATATTTATTATATGTTGTCATATGCTTTTAGAACGCTCACTAAACAAGGTTACAGGGAAATGTCTACAGAGAAATTTTCTAATACGGCGGATCTCATGACAGAGATACTTATAGCAGGAATTTCGCAACAGCTGAAGCGAGGCTTGGGAAGGGAGTATATAGAGAGCATGGTAGATCTCTCTGTTATTCGAGGAAGAGTGAATATAACAGAGTCGGTTAAGAGACAGACTATGCTTAACAGGAAACTGTCCTGTGTATATGATGATTTTTCTGTAAATAACAGTAAAAATAGAATAATAAAATCCACCGCGCTATTACTGTTGGGTGCAGATGTGCCGAGACAGAGAAAAAGCAGACTGAGAAAGCTTTTGGTGTATTTTGATAAGGTTGAATTGATTGATCTGCGCACAGTGGATTGGAATATACATTACGATAGGAACAATCAGACTTATAGAATGTTGATATCTATATGTTACCTTGTGGTGAAAGGATTATTGCAGACACAGGCTGATGGAAAAACTAAAATAATGGATTTCCTTGATGATCAGCAAATGTATCATTTGTATGAGAGATTCATATTGGAGTATTATAAAAAAGAATATCCATATATAAAGACAAATGCATCTCAGATAAAGTGGCAGCTTGATGATGGAATGGGTTATATGCTGCCAAATCTTTTATCTGACATAACACTTGAATACGATAATAAAGTTCTTATAATTGATGCAAAATATTATTCTCATATAATGCAGAACAGATATGAGAAAGAAACAATAAGATCTGCAAATATGTTTCAGATATTTACATATGTCAAGAATAAAGAAGCAGAGTTAAAGGATAAACCACATGAGGTCGCAGGTATGTTGTTGTATGCACAGACTGATAATGGAACGCAGCCTGATTGTTGTTATCAGATGAGTGGAAATATGATAAGTGTAAAAACATTGAATCTTAACTGTGACTTTGAAGATATAAGGAGACAGCTTGACAGCATAATTACGGATTATTTTAAATTGTAGGATCCGCAAATATCCCCAGTTCAGGCGGATAGTTGGTAAATGCAAAGAATGCAACCGTGAGAATAGCCAGGATGGTCATAGCAACGTAGTCATTTATGCACATTTGCCTGGATTCTAATCTGTTTTCGGTTCGCAATGCATATACAACTCCGGCAAAATAAAGTGCGATGTTCAGAAACTCATAATTCCTGCCCAGTACACCGTTTAGAGTGTAGAAACCGACCACAATGAATGCCATACCTGACAGGATACCGATAGTCCTTGCTGGAAGATAGTTTTCCGGCAGGGGCTTATCTTTTATATGAGCCCAGAGAAATTCAATCATTGTCAGCAGGAGCATTGGAAAGAATATAAGTTTCAGGTGTTCCCAGGTTGACTCGTTCACTGCCGAGAATAGTCCGACAGCGGGATTGTCATTTGACCACTCGTAGGTGAAATGCAGCAGCACTCCGAGGATCGATATGAAGAAAAAACGAAAAAAATAGAGTTTGTTAGTAGTTGCCATAGAGCGTTCTCCGATTAAAACTAGTGCTATATTACATAGTATATGACGAATATGGTATTTCATGTAGCGGAGAAACCGAAATTGCCGAAATTAAGATAAACATAATTGGGATATATTGCCGGTGATGTTATAATTATTTCAACGAATGTTTTGTTTAAAGGGGAAGTGTATATGCGTTTAATTCATTTGTCGGATCTTCACATAGGAAAACGTGTAAATGAATTTTCTATGTTGGAGGATCAGGAGTATATATTAAAAGAAATACTGGGCATCATCGATGATGAGCAGCCGGATGGAGTCATCATAGCCGGGGATGTATACGACAAGTCGGTGCCAAGCGAGGAGGCGGTGAAACTGCTGGACAGCTTTCTGACTTCGCTTGCAAAGAGAAATCTGCAAGTATATATCATAAGCGGCAACCATGATTCGGCGGCCAAGCTGGCATTTGCATCAAGTCTGATTGATCTCAGTGGAATCCATATATCGCCGGTATATGATTCGGCACAGATAGCCATGATGGGAGATGGGTTGGTCAGACCATATAAGCTGGAGGATGGAAAAGGGCAGATAGTGAACATATACATGCTGCCATTTGTGAAACCGGCAATGGTCAGAGCGGTGTTCCCTGATGAGGCGGATGATATAAAGGATTACACGGATGCCTGCCGTGTGGCGGTGGAGCACATGGATGTTGATGAGAAGGTTACAAATATCCTTGTGGCCCACCAGTTCGTGACCGGGGCAGTGCGCTCGGAGTCGGAGGAGAATGTGGGCGGTCTGGACAATGTGGATGTGTCGGTATTTGACTCATTTGACTATGTGGCGCTGGGGCATATACATGGGCCGCAGAAGGTGGGCAGGGAGACCGTCAGATACTGTGGAACACCGCTTAAGTATTCACTCTCTGAGGCTAAGCATACGAAATCTGTGACGGTTGTTGACATCCCTGAGAACAAGAAAATAGAGATAAGGACAGTTCCTCTTGTTCCGATGCATGAGCTACGCGAGGTAAAGGGAACATTTGACGAGCTGATGGACAGGCGTAACTACGATGGAACCGCAGTGGATGATTATCTGTATGTGGTGCTCACTGATGAGGATGACGTGCCGGATGCTTTGGGAAAACTCAGAACGGTCTATCCAAATGTGATGAAGCTTGGATACGATAACAACAGAACCCGTGTGACGCAGACGATAGACGATGGCGCTGTGCTTGAAGGGAAAAAGCCTATAGATCTGTTTGAAGAGTTGTATGAGAAACAGAACAATCGGCAAATGAGTGATGAACAGAAGAGTTTTGTTCAGGATATTATAGACGTTATATGGAAGGAGGAGCGCTTATGAGCGAAGCGAATAACTCAAATGCGCTCCGACGACCTGCCCCGCTTGCGGAGGCGAGAGGGGCGATACATTGAAAAAGAGAGGAGCGATTATGAGACCACTTAATCTTACGATGTCGGCATTTGGACCATATGCGGGTGTCCAGGAGCTTGACATGACACAGCTTGGGGCTGAAGGCTTGTATCTTGTGACTGGGGATACAGGTGCGGGAAAGACCACGATATTCGATGCCATCTCTGTCTCTTATACACATCTCCGAGCCCACGAGACGCGTAGTAATCTC
>URJU01000086.1 GCA_900548315.1 uncultured Coprococcus sp.
ATTCGGACGCTTCGGCTGGCTGGGCAAGATTGCAATCAAGCCAGGTGATGTTGTGATATTCAGCTCACATCCTATCCCGGGCAATGAGAAGGCGGTATTTAAGGTTATAAACGAACTTGAGGCGAAGGGTGCCCATGTAATATTTGAGGATACTCATGTATCCGGACATGCATGCCGTGAGGAACTCAAGCTCATATACGCACTTACAAAACCTAAGTATGCCATACCAGTACACGGAGAGTACAGACATCTGAAACGACATGCAGAGCTTGCAAGGGAGATGGGCATACCGAAAGAGAACATCAAGATAATGACGACCGGAGATGTTTTGGAGATAGGCGAAGATAAGTTTGATGTTGTGGGCAAGGTTCCGGCACAAGGTGTATTTGTGGATGGACTCGGAGTTGGCGATGTGGGCAACATCGTCCTCAGGGACAGACAGCTTCTGTCACAGAATGGACTTATCATCATAGTTGTGACATTGGACAGATACAGCAATCAGCTTGTTGCAGGACCGGATATAGTGTCCAGAGGATTTGTGTACGTCAGAGAGTCGGAGACACTGATGGAAGACTGCAGGATAACCTGCCAGGAGGCACTGGACAGATGCCTTAGCCGTGGAGTTACTGACTGGGGCAAGATCAAGTCTGTGATAAAGGATGACATGGGAGAGTTCCTGTGGAAGAGAACAAAGAGAAGTCCTATGATCCTCCCTATCATCACAGAAGTGTAGAAGGGTGATAATATGACAGATACATTGGAACTTAGCAGACAGCTTAACGCGTGCATCAAGGATTCAGATGTTTACAAGAACTATCAGTACTGCAAGGATAAACTCAGACAAAAACCTGACAAACTTAGTCAGCTTATGGAATTTCGTAAGAAAAATTATGAAATCCAGAACAATGAAATGCTTGACAATCCTTATGATGAAGTAAATAATCTATTCATGGAATATGACTCCATAGTCCATGATACTATAGTTAATGATTTTATCAGGGCGGAGCAGAAACTAGTGCGTATGATGAAGATGGTGTATGAGCAGGTTGCGGACGACCTTGATTTTGACATCATAGATGAGGATGCACAGTAACACCGGGTGTGGTGATCATAGATAAAGCTGATCTATGCATGACTGCGGTGCATTTGTGAACAAGGAGAATTACGGTTATGGCTATAGATAGTGCTAGAAGTATGAAAAAGATACTGAGATTCCTGTTTGGTCTTCTCATTAATGTGTGTATTTTGTTTGTGTTGGTCAAAGGTTTTTCTTATTCGTTTGACTTTGCATATCAGGTGTTCTCAACCACGGCAGTGGAGCCTGGAAGCAATAAGAAGACAGCTGTGACTATCACAGAGGACGAACCATTGCTTGATGTGGCTGACGCACTCAAGGAGTCAGGCGTGATAGATAATAAGTATGCATTCATACTTAAAGTCAGGATCAACGGGGATGCGGGCAAGATAAAACCTGGAACGTATCCTATGTCCCCTAGCAACACGAATCAAGAGATAATAGATATGATAACAGGAGTGTCGGGGGATGCATCCTCGGGCAGTGCTGACAGCAGTTCCACCGGTGATGAGTCAGGTGGAGACAGTCAGGATGCTGCTGCAGCTGTGACGAATGCAACCGGCACAGGGGATGAAGGTGCTGTTGAAGACAGAACTACAGCGGAAGATGCCACAGAAAGCGAAGATGCTGCTGGGGACATGGCAGACGGTGAAACGGATGGAGAATAGACATGATAACTGATGAGAGACTTGCGTCATTTATAAATTCATTCAGCGTGGATCGTGATGAGGTTGTGACAGCTATCAGGAAAGAGGCAGAAGAGAACGGGATACCGATCATAAGACGTGAATCGGGGGAGTTTATAAAGATGATAATGCTTATGAACAGACCCGCAAAGATTCTTGAGATTGGTGCTGCCGTTGGCTTTTCTGCCATTTTTATGAGCAGATTTCTTGAAAATGGGGCACATATAACAACTATAGAGAATTATCCACCGAGAATAGAGCAGGCTAAGAAAAATATAATCCGTGCTGGTGCAGAAGACAGGATAACACTGCTTGAGGGGGATGCGATGGAGATTCTGCCAAAGTTGGAGGATGAATATGATATGATATTTATGGATGCTGCAAAAGGACAATATGGATGTTTTTTTGATCAGTCCATAGAGAAACTCAGGAAAGGCGGCATACTTTTGTGCGACAATGTGCTGCAGGACGGAGATGTGCTGGAGAGCAGATTTGCAGTGACGAGAAGAAATAGGACCATACATGCAAGGATGAGGGAGTATCTGTATATGCTGACACATGATGCCAGACTCGAGACGGGTATATTCAACATTGGCGATGGAATGAGCCTGAGTATAAAAAGATAGAGAGAAATAAGAAAAAACGTGCAGAAAGTTGGAGAGAGTTATGGCAGGAATTAACAAACCAGAACTGCTTGTGCCGGCAGGCGGAATAGACACGCTCAAAGTGGCGGTTGATTATGGCGCAGATGCAGTGTATATAGGCGGTCAGGCATTTGGACTCAGAGCAAAAGCTGACAATTTTTCGATAGATGAGATGAAGAAGGCTGTGTGCTATGCACATGCCCACAATACCAAGGTGTATGTGACGGCGAATATATTTGCTCACAACTATGACCTTGACGGTATGAGGAGATATTTCAGAGAACTGAAAGATACAGGGGTTGACGCTGTTTTGGTGTCGGATCCGGGGGTATTCATGATCGCTCGCGAGGAGATGCCGGATATGGAACTGCATATCAGTACCCAGGCGAACAACACCAACTACATGACATACAGATTCTGGTACGAACATGGTGCGAAGAGAGTGGTGTCCGCGAGAGAGCTGTCACTTGCTGAGATATCAGAGATAAGGGCTAATATACCGGATGATATGGAGATAGAGTCGTTTATCCATGGAGCTATGTGCATATCATATTCGGGCAGATGCCTTCTGAGCAATTATTTTACGGGAAGAGATGCCAACCACGGTGCATGTACGCATCCGTGCCGTTGGAAGTATTCCATAGTCGAGGAGACTAGACCTGGCGAATATATGTCAGTGAACGAAGATGACAGAGGCACTTATATATTCAACTCAAAGGATCTGTGTATGATAGAGTATATGCCTGAGATGGTGGCAGCGGGGATAGACAGCCTTAAGATCGAGGGAAGGATGAAGACCGCGCTGTATGTCGCAACGGTGGCGAGAACATACAGAAAAGCCATAGATGATTATTTTGAATCTGAGGAAAAATACCGAGCAAATATGGAATATTACAAGAGTGAGATCGCGAAGTGCACATACAGGCAGTTCACAACAGGATTTTACTTTGGAAAGACCGATTCGGATTCACAGATATATGACAGCAACACATATGTAAAGAATTATACCTATATAGGAACGGTGAGATCAGTCACAGAGGATGACTGCGTATGTTTTGAGCAGAAAAACAAGTTTATGGTTGGAGAAAAAGTTGAGGCTATGGGTTTTGACGGTGAAAACATAGAGTGCGTGGTTGAGGCTATATACGATGAGGAAGGCGCATCTATGGAATCTGCGCCTCATCCAAAGCAGCGACTAAAGGTAAGACTGGACAGGGTACTGACAGAAGGAATGATAATCAGAAGAAAAGAGTAACGGGATAAGAAGGAGGATGTCTTGATCATTTGTCGAGGCATCCTCTTAGCTTACCCAGTGCACGCTTTTCAATGCGGGACACATATGATCTTGAAATGCCAAGAAGCTTAGCGGTTTCTTTTTGGGTGAGTGGAGGGTTCCCGGAGAGGCCGTAACGCATTTGGATTATGCGGTATTCCCTGGGACTCAATATTTTGTCCATACAGGATGGAAGTTTGATCAGGTGATCCTCATTTATCAGCTTTTCAAGAGGACAGATGCCGGATGCACTGATGACATCCATGATAACTATCTCGTTGCCTTCCTTGTCGGTTCCGATAGGTTCGTACATCGAGACCTCGCGATTTTTTTTCTTCTCCTGGCGCAGACTCATGAGGAGTTCGTTCTCGATGCATTTTGCAGCGTATCCTGCAAGTCGGCATCCTTTGTCGGGATTGTAGCTGTCGATGGCTTTTATCAGACCTATGGTCCCGATGGACAGAAGATCTTCAGGATCTCTGACGGAGGTGCTGTATTTTTTGACCATGTGAGCTACCAGACGCAGATTGTATTCGATCAGGGCTGAGCGGGCATTTGCATCACCTTCCATACATAGATTTATATATTCTTTTTCCTTATCGGGAGTTAGAGGATTTTTGAATGTTTCCATACACTTTTTGCTCCCGCCTGTTTTGATACAGCAAACAAGTCTGTTTGTATATATATTATGTCGATTGTGCAAAAATAGTGCTTATCCATTGCTGCGAATTTGCTTTTTTATGAAAAATTATAAAAAAACTGGCAAAATATGTACAAAATGTTTAAAATGTGAAAATACTGTGATATAATGCAGGTTAGGTATTTGTGTAATTATGCATATAACGTGAAAAAAGAGGAGGATTTGTGGAGAAATGCGACTTAGCGTGGGGCGTAAGAAAATCAGAATAGGAGATGTCCTTGTTGCGGCAGGGGCTATCACGGAGGAACAGCTGCAGGAAGGACTTGCAAAGCAGAAGGAGACAGGCAGAAAGCTTGGTAATGCCCTGGTTGATCTGGGATTTATCAGTAACGACATGCTTATCACAGTGCTTACAACCCAGCTGGGAATCGATTATATCGAACTCAAGGGAGCCAAGATAGAGGAAAAAGTCATACACATGGTTCCGGAGAGTATGGTTACAAAGTATCAGGCTATCCCTATAGAGATAGATCCTGACAACCCTAATATTCTTAAGGTGGCTATGGCTGATCCTATGGACATCATGGCTATGGATGATATAGGGCTTGTTACAAATCTTCAGGTTGAGCCGATGCTCGCATCGGAGGAGGGTGTAAAGAATGCGATAGACAAGTATTACGGAAGTGCCCAGGCCATGGAGGCAGCCGAGGCGTACAGACAAGAGCAGCAGAGTGCGCTTGGCGGTGATGATGAAGAAGAAAGCAATGACGAGATAGACAACTCCCCTATCGTTCTTCTGGTAAAGCAGATCATAGAGGGCGGAGTGAGACAGAGAGCGTCTGATATACACATAGAGGCTCTGGAGAACAGCGTCAGAGTCAGATACAGAATAGATGGTGCACTGAAACAGGTCATGTCATACGATCTTAGCATACTGCCGGGTATCACTGCCCGTATCAAGATCATAGGCGGCATGGATATAGCAGAGAAGAGAAAACCGCAGGATGGTCGTATCACGATAATGGTGGACAGAAGAGAGTTTGATGTCCGTGTTTCTATACTTCCTACAGTGTTCGGAGAGAAGACGGTTATGAGACTTACATCCAAGGATGGACTTACCAAGCCTAAGAGTGCTCTTGGTTTCGATTCTGAGCAGGAGAAAGTATTTGATAATATCCTGAGCAATCCACATGGAATCATCCTTGTTACGGGACCTACAGGATCAGGAAAATCAACAACATTGTATACATCGCTCAGTGAGCTCAACACAGAGGATGTTAACATCATCACAGTTGAGGACCCGGTCGAGGCCAATATCAATGGTATCAACCAGGTACAGGTAAACAATAAAGCGGACATGACATTTGCGGCGGCCCTCAGATCTATTCTTCGACAGGATCCGGATATCATCATGATAGGAGAGATCCGAGATGGTGAGACAGCGGGAATTGCCGTGCAGGCCGCTATCACAGGACATTTGGTTGTGTCAACACTGCATACCAACTCAGCAGCATCAACCATCACTCGTCTTATAGATATGGGTATTGAGTCGTATATCGCCGGAGATGCCGTTGTAGGAGTTATCGCACAGAGACTTGTGCGAAGACTGTGTACCACATGCAAGCAGCCTAGACTGGTCGAGGACGAGGAGAGAGCTCAGCTCGGAGTACCAGAAGATGAGGAGGATGTGATCATCTACGAGCCACAGGGATGCCCACTCTGCAATGACACCGGTTATTCAGGACGTATCGGTGTATATGAGATGATGCCGGTATCAAGAGCACTTCAGGCAGTCATAGCATCAGGTGCCACAGCAGATGTCATTGAGAAACAGGCACTCAAAGAGGGAATGCTCACACTTAAGATGGGAGCTGCAAAGCATGTGCTTGATGGAATCACATCCATAGCAGAGATGAATAAGATAGTCCACAGTACGGTCACTATTGCCGAAGGCGTGGATATGGGTGAACTGTAAATACAATATAAAAGAGATATATAATAACAGGGATTATATATATATGAAATTATTAATGCAAAAGGGAAAGGAAGGGACAAGATATGTTAGACATGAAAGAATTGCTTGCCTTCTCTGTAGAGGAAAGAGCATCGGATGTTCATATAGCTGTAGGAATACCACCTAAGCTTAGGATCAACGGAAAACTCACAGAGGTGGAGGTGCCGCCGCTCACACCGGCTGATGCAGCCGAGGCGATAGGATCAACCATGAAGGACAGGCACAAGGCGATACTTCAGGACAGAGGAGAGGTGGACTTCTCATTTGACTCACCTGAGACGGGTCGTTTCCGTGTGAATGTATTCATGGACAGAGGAAACATGGCGGCAGCTTACAGACGAGTTGAGACACAGATACCAAGACCGGATCAGCTTGGTATTCCTAGGGAGGTTGTAGAACTTTACAAGAGAAAGAGAGGACTTGTTCTTGTAACGGGACCTACAGGATCAGGTAAATCGACAACACTTGCCTCGATCATCAACAAGGCGAACGAAAACCTTACGGATCACATCATAACACTTGAGGATCCTATAGAGTATATCCACCACCACAACAAAGCGATAGTCAACCAGAGAGAGGTTGGTATGGATACCCTCAGCTATGCAAATGCACTCCGTGCAGCACTCCGTGAGGATCCGGATATCATACTTGTAGGAGAGATGAGAGATCTTGAGACTATCTCAACAGCTATCACCGCAGCAGAGACAGGACACTTGGTATTCTCCACACTGCATACGATCGGCGCGGCAAGTACCATCGACCGTATCATAGATATCTTCCCTACAAATCAGCAGCAGCAGGTAAGAGTTCAGCTCGCAATGGTTCTTGAGGGTGTTATATCACAGTCCCTTTTGCCTATAGCAAGCGGCAATGGACGAGTGGCAGCGTTTGAGGTAATGCTTGCATCACCTGCTATACGAAGTCTGATAAGAGAGGCTAAAACTCACCAGATCCAGTCAACTATCCAGACCAGCAGAGCACTTGGAATGGTGACCATGGATGATTCACTTTATGAGCTTTATGCATCAGGAACGATCACCAGAGAGACCGCCATGACATATGCTCAGGATCAGCAGTATCTGAGAAAGAAGATCAATGGACAGTAAGATGTGAATATATGGTAAAATGAATTGCTATATGGAATAATGTAAAATAATTGACAAAGAGGTTTGTGCATTTGTTATAAAATAAAACGTGCAAATAATTAAATGTTGATTAAATTTATGTAGTATAGTAAGATATTTTACATATAATTTATGTTGCATTATTGCGCTTTTAAAGCGTACGAACATGAAAACGTAAGAATATTAAGATTGGGTCGGAGGAGAGACAATGGCAGTATTTAATTACAAGGTTGTTGACAGAGATGGTAAGAATAAAAAAGGTACCATCGAGGCCCCAAACAGGGACGGAGCTGAGAAGAAACTCAAGTCGGAAGGCTATTCCATCATGAGCTTAACTGAGCAAAGCAGTCCTTTAGGGGATATTAGTCTATTCAAGAAAAAGGTAAAGTCAAGAGACTTGGGAGTGTTCTGTAAGCAGTTCTCAGCGGTCATAAAAGCAGGTGTTACGATCATATCAGCACTGGAACTTATGGGTGATCAGATTGAGAATAAGACACTCAAGAAAGCGATAATGGACGCGCGTACATATGTAGAAAAGGGAGGAACTCTTGCAGATGCATTCAGAGTTAACCCGGATGTGTTCCCGCCTATCATGATCAACATGGTAGCTGCAGGTGAGATGTCAGGTAACCTCGAGATATGTCTTGATCGTCTGGTTGAACATTTCGAGAAGGATAACGCACTTACATCCAAGATAAAGGGTGCCATGACATACCCTATCGTAGTATTGATAGTAATGGTCATAGTAGTTATCGTAGTTCTGGTTGCGGTTATTCCAAACTTTGCATCCATGTTCGAGGATATGGGAACACAGCTTCCGCTTGCCACTCGAATAATGATGGCTGCTGCGGATTTCGTAAAGTATAAGTGGTGGCTGCTCATTATAATAATCGCAGCGATCGTATTCGGAGTTAAGTTCTTCAAGAAGACACCATTTGGCGAGCAGCTCTTCGCAAACATTGGACTTAAGGCTCCTATATTTGGAAACCTGAATGTCAAGACAGCATGTTCAAGATTTGCAAGAACCATGAGTACACTGATGGCATCTGGTATATCCATGATAGATGCTGTTGAACAGGTCGCAAAGATGATGGACAACAAGATCATCAGAGATGGACTCATGGATGCCAAGGTTCAGGTATCCAAGGGTGTGCCTCTTTCAAAGCCGCTCAAGGATATGGAGATGCTCCCACCTATGCTCTCGGCCATGACCAAGATCGGTGAGGAGACAGGTGATATAGAGGAGATGCTCAGCAAGGTTGCTGATTACTACGACGAGGAAGTCGAGGCAGCGACAAACGCACTCACAGCGGCTATGGAGCCTATGATCATGGTTGTTCTTGCTTGTATAGTAGGAATGATAGTGGCAGCTGTATACGGTCCTATCATGAGCATGTACGATGCGATGGACAACGTGTAAGGTTTCTGAAGGCTGATAGGAGCAATTCAACAATGTATAATTGTTTCTATATCTGTCTCTTATACACATCTCCGAGCCCACGAGACGCGTAGTAA
>URJU01000087.1 GCA_900548315.1 uncultured Coprococcus sp.
GTATAATGGCTTTATAATTTTGCATGGAGAGGTGACTTACATGATTAAAAAAGAGATGATCGCCATGCTTCTTGCGGGCGGACAGGGCAGCCGTCTTGGGGTTCTTACATCCAAGCTTGCCAAGCCAGCCGTAGCATTTGGCGGCAAATACAAGATAATCGATTTCCCACTGAGTAACTGTATCAACTCGGGGATTGACACAGTTGGTGTACTTACACAGTACAGACCACTCAGACTCAACCAGCACATCGGAATAGGTATTCCATGGGATCTGGATAGAAATATCGGTGGTGTTACAGTGCTTCCACCATATGAGAAGAGCAACAACAGCGAGTGGTATACAGGTACAGCGAACGCTATTTATCAGAATATAGAATTCATCGATTATTACAATCCTGAGTATGTACTCATACTTTCTGGAGATCACATCTACAAGATGGATTACGAGCATATGCTTGATTATCATAAGTCCATGAACGCGGATGTAACACTTGCAACATATCAGGTTCCTTGGGAGGAGGCAAGCCGATTTGGCGTCGTTATTACGGGCGATGACGGAGTGATCTCTGAGTTTGAGGAGAAACCTGAGAACCCAAGAAGTAATAAGGCATCTATGGGTATTTACATATTCAACTGGAAGATCTTGCGCGAGGCACTTGTGACAATGAAGGATCAGCCGGGATGTGATTTTGGTAAGCACATCATTCCATATTGCCATGAGAATGGCAACAAGATCTGTGCATATGACTTCAAGGGCTACTGGAAGGATGTAGGAACTCTTGGCTCATACTGGGAGGCAAATATGGAGCTTGTTGATATAGTTCCTGAGTTCAACCTTTACGAGGAGTTCTGGAAGATATATACAAAGACAGACGCAACACCGCCTCAGTACATAGACGAGTCAGCGAAGGTGACAAGGTGTATCATCGGAGAGGGAACCGAGATATATGGTACTGTGGAAAACTCAGTTATAGGTTCATGTGTAACTATAGGAGAGGGTGCGGTCGTTAAGGATTCAATTATCATGAATGGGGTTACGATCGAGGCCGGAGCTTACATAGAAAAGGGTATTATAGCTGAGAATGTAAAGGTTGGAGCAAATGCCAAGCTTGGTGTTGGCGAAGAGGCTGTCAACGAGATGAAACCTAATATCTACGCATTTGGCCTTGTGACTATAGGTGAGAACTCAGTTATACCTGAGGGCGTAACGATAGGTAAGAACACTGCTATATTTGGGGATACAGATCCATCTGATTATCCGGACGGACAGCTCCCAAGCGGCGGTAGTATTATAAAGGCAGGTGAGTAGACATGAGAGCATTAGGAATTATTCTGGCAGGTGGTAACAGCAATAAGCTGGGAGATTTATCAGCTAAGAGAGCCGTTGCAGCTATGCCTATCACAGGAAGCTACAGAGCAATTGATTTCGCACTTTCCAATATGACCAATTCTCATATACAGAAAGTAGCGGTATTTACACAGTACAACACAAGATCACTCAACGAGCATCTGAATTCAAGCAAATGGTGGGATTTCGGAAGAAAGCAGGGAGGTCTGTTCATATTCACACCAACCATCACAGCAGCCAATAGCTACTGGTACAAGGGAACAGCGGATGCACTTTATCAGAATATCAAGTTCCTCAAGGAGAGCCACGAGCCATATGTAGTTATCGCATCAGGTGATGGAATCTACAAACTGGATTACAACAAGGTACTCGAGGAGCATATAAGCAATGGTGCGGATATCACAGTCGTATGTAAGGACATGGCACCTGGCGAGGATGACATCAATAGATTTGGTGTTGTCAAGATGAACGACGATGGACGTATCATTGACTTCGAGGAGAAACCACTCGTGGCTGGAACCAACACAGTTTCTATCGGTGTATACGTAATAAGAAGAAGACAGCTCATAGAGCTCCTTGAAACATGCGCCAACGAAGGAAGAAATGACTTCGTAAGAGATATTCTCGTGAGATATAAGGGCGTCAAGAGAATATACGGATACAAGATGGATACTTATTGGAGAAATATAGGAACAAAGGAATCGTATTACAGAGCGAATATGGATTTCCTCAAGAAAGATGTAAGAGATTTCTTCTTCAAGCAGCATCCTGATATCTACTCAAGAGTAGATGATCTTCCACCTGCAAAGTACAATGCAGATGCAGTTGTCAACAACAGCTTGATAGCAAGCGGATGTATCATCAATGGTACGGTGGAGAACTCTGTAATATTCAAGAAGGTTTATATTGGCAATAACTGTGTGATCAGGAATTCAATCATCTTGAACGATGTCAATATAGGTGACAATTCCATCATTGAGAACTGTATCGTGGAGAGTCGGGATACTCTTCGTGCGAATACAGTTCATCAGGGAACGCCTGAAGATATAAAGGTTATAGTGGAGAAGAACTTCAGATACGCTCTCTAGTCAAAAGCGTAAAAGAGGACTTATACAAAATAATACAAATGACAATCTGTGTGTGGGATCACAGAGTGCGTCAGGGTTAAGGGGGTAAACAAAGTGCAGGTAACAGATATCCGAATCAGAAGTGTTGAGAAGGAAGGCAAGATGAAGGCAGTTGTCTCCATTACCATTGATGATGAATTTGTCGTTCATGACATCAAGATCATAGAAGGTGAGAAGGGAATGTTCATTGCGATGCCGAGCAGGAGGGCATCTGATGGCGAGTACAGGGATATAGCACATCCTATCAATACAGCTACCAGAGAGCGTCTGCAGAATATGATACTTGCAAAGTATCAGGAGACTCAGGAAGAAGAATAGTACTGAGAGACATTGATACCACATAAGCTATAATTTAGAACAAAGATTATAGGTGATAAGCAGCCAGCCATTGCTGTAAAGCGGTGGCTGGCTTTGTTTACGCAGGCAACAAGCTTAATATATCCCTGCCCGGGTTGAAAAAGTGTGCTCGATACAGTAAAATTGTGGGCAGTAATCAGAAAATAAGATGTGTATAGGAGGCATATATGCTAAAAGCGATCATCCTTGCCGCAGGCAAGGGAACAAGAATGAAATCAGATAAGCCAAAGGTCGTACATGAGGTGCTTGGAAAACCTATGGTATATTATTCTATAGAGGCTGCAAAAAATGCAGGGTGTGATAAGGTGTGTGTCATAGTGGGATACAAGGCAGATGAGGTTGAGAGTAGCATACACTCCGCATATGAGAAACTTGGCATTGCGCAGGAGATGAAGGCGAAAGTCTGCTATGCACTGCAGAAGGAGCAGCTTGGAACGGGACATGCGGTAAAGTGTGCATCTGATTTTATAGGCAGTGATGGAGATGTCGTAGTTCTCTGCGGTGATACCCCGCTTGTAACGGCAGATACATTGAAACGAGCAATAAGCATACATAGGGCGGATGGAAATGGTGTTACAGTCATATCTGCGATGCTGGAGGATCCATTTGGATATGGAAGAATAATCAGAGATGGGCAAGGTCTTGACAGGATAGTTGAGCAGAAGGATGCAACGGAGACTGAGCAGGCGGTATGCGAGGTCAACTCAGGTATGTATATATTTAAATGTGATGCGCTGATAAGCGCACTTTCTCAGGTGAAAAATGACAATGCCCAGGGCGAGTACTATCTGCCGGATACGATTGGGATAATAAAGGCGATGGGACTTCCAGTGGATGCTGTTCCTATGGAGGATGCGGATCAGATACGAGGAGTTAATACGCTTGAGCAGCTGGCTGAGGCTGAGGAGATCATGAAAAACAGATAGAAACGGGGATATATTTATGAAACTTATAGTTGGACTTGGAAATCCAGGAGCAAAATATGCCGGAACAAGACACAATGCCGGATTTTCAGTAATAGATGAACTGGCTGAGAGATACAATATAAAGGTGGATATAAGCAAGCATAAAGCACTCATCGGAAAGGGCATTATAAAGGGCGAGAAAGTTATACTTGCCATGCCGCAGACGTTTATGAATCTGAGCGGTGAGAGCGTCAGAGCAATAATGGATTTTTATAAGCTCACGGTTGAAGATTTGATAGTAGTGTATGATGATATAGATCTTGATGTTGGTAAGCTGCGTATCAGGGAAAAAGGCAGTGCCGGTGGCCATAATGGCATGAAAAATATTATCCTCCACAGCGGAAGTCAGGAATTTGTGAGGGTCAGGGTAGGGGTTGGAAAGAAACCGGAGCAGATGGATCTGGCAGATCATGTACTTTCACGTTTTGGCAAAAATGAACTGCCGATTATGAGACAGAGCTGCAGCAGGGCATGTGATGCTTTGGAGGAGATCATCTGTGATGGTGCAGTGGCTGCTATGAATAAGTATAATGGATAGGTTTACTTGGAAGGTTATATTGTATGAAAGTGTTGCAGGAACCATTTGAACAACTGAATATAAGCAAGCAGATCAGAGAATGGCTGGATGCCGGTGACGGGTTCGTGGATGTGATAGGTTCTTCTATGGAAGGGACAGACAGGGTGTTCTTGATGAACAGTATATCAGACAGATCTCCGGTGAAACTGGTGCTGACATACAGTGATAAGAGAGCTGAACAGCTGTATAGCGATCTCAGGTTCTACAGCAGGGATGTATATATGTATCCAGCAAAGGATATTCTGTTTTTTAGTGCGGATGTGCATGGAAACGCGATAACCAGAAGAAGAATGGATGTCCTGCGAAGACTTGCCTGTGGACAGACTTGTACGATAGTTGCGACAATAGATGCGATGTTCGATAAGATACCAGCGCTTTCATATATGAACAAGTATGTTATAAACATACATACTGCTCAGAAACTCGATGTGGATGAACTCAGACAGAAGTTGTCGGATCTCGGATATGACAAGGTGGACAACGTGGAAGAGCCGGGACAGTTTGCGGTCAGGGGAGGTATCATAGATATATATCCTCTCACGGAGGAATGCCCATACAGGATAGATATGTGGGATGATGAGGTAGACACCATCAAGACATTTGATGCTGAGAGCCAGAGGTCTATAGAGACGGTGGATGCTTTGGTTATCTACCCGGCTGGAGAGATGGTGCTCTCAAAGGATCGCATTGCCCGTGGTATACGAAGGATAGAGGCAGAACTGAAAACCTATGCAAAAAAACTGAAGGAGTCATTTCATACAGAGGCGTATGCGCGCATAAAACGGGAGGTGGCAGAACTAAAGGAACAGCTCGTGGAGTTCAGTGCTGTGTGTGGAGTGGATAGTTACGTTGACTATTTTTACAGCGATACTGTGTCGCTCATAGACTGTCTTCCTGATGATTCATATGTGCTCATAGATGAGACAAGGAAGGTCACTGACAGGGCTGTGACAGATGAAAAAGGTTTCGTGAGCAGCATGACACATCGTCTTGAAGGTGGATATGTGCTGCCAGGGCAGATGAATGTTATGTATAGTTATGATGATGTGATAGACAAGGCAAAGCGCTATCATGTAGTGGGATTTGATGCATTTGAGGGATCTGATGACAGAATAAGCTATGCACACAGGACAGAGATAAGGTGCAGAGAGGTTCACAGCTACAGGAACAATTTCGATACACTGGTGGCTGATATAAGATCTTGGAAGAAAGAAAAATACAGTGTGCTTTTTGTCTCTCCATCCTCAGTTGGAGCAAAGAGAATGGTGGATAATCTTATGGATGCAGATATCATCTGTCACTATATGAACGACGCAGACAAAATGCTCAAACCTCGGGAGGTTGCAGCTGTTGCCGGAAGACTGAGATCGGGATTTATGATACAAGACATGCATATGGTCTTGGTGAGCGAGGGGGATGTGTTTTCCAGTAAATCCTCATCCGGAAAGCGTACACAGAAGAAATTGCCATATTCAGGTGAGATCATCAAGTCGTTTTCAGATGTGAGTGTGGGTGACTATGTGGTGCATGAAAAGTATGGTATAGGTGTCTATAAAGGTATAGAGAAGATAGAGTCTGGCGGCGCTTTGAAGGACTATTTGGTGATTGAGTATGCAGAGGGCGGCAAGCTGTATGTGCTGGCATCTGAGACAGACAGAATACAGAAGTACAGGAGCAAGGAGGGGAGACCGCCAAAGATCAATCGTCTTGGCGGAAATGAGTGGCAGAAGGTCAGAAATAGAGTAAAGGGACATGTCAATGAAGTTGCGGAACACCTTGTAAAGCTGTACGCTGAGAGACAGTCCAAGGAGGGATATGCCTATTCACCGGATTCTGAATGGCAGAAGGAGTTCGAGGAGACATTTCCATATAAGGAGACAGACGATCAGTTAAGGGCCATAGTGGACGTTAAGACGGATATGGAAAGCAATCGCATAATGGATCGTCTGGTATGCGGAGATGTGGGATTTGGCAAGACGGAGGTTGCAATACGTGCGGCATTCAAGGCGGTTGGGGACAGCAGACAGGTTGCATATCTGGTACCAACCACCATTCTGGCTGAGCAGCACTATGAGACATTTACTGAGAGGATGAAGGATTATCCGGTTGTCATAAGACTGCTGTGCAGGTTCTGTACACAGAAGGAGATAAAAAATACCCTCAGAGAGCTTAAGGAGGGTAAGGTAGACATAGTAATAGGAACCCATAGACTCCTGTCCAAGGATGTTGAGTTTAAGAATCTGGGACTTCTGATAATAGATGAGGAACAGAGATTTGGAGTTAACCACAAGGAAAAGATAAAAGAGATGAAAACTAACGTGGATGTCCTCACGCTTACAGCTACGCCTATTCCAAGGACGCTTCATATGAGTCTTGTGGGAATAAGGGATATGAGTCTGCTTGAGGAGGCTCCGGTTGACAGGAGACCTATACAGACGTATGTAATGGAGTATGACAAGGAACTTGCCAGGGAAGCTATAGCCAGGGAACTTTCAAGGCAGGGACAGGTGTACTACGTGTACAACAGGGTGAATGATATAGAGCAGTTCACTGCCGAAGTTCAGAAGCTAGTTCCAAATGCAAATGTTGAGTTCGCACACGGGCAGATGGATGGCAGAACACTTGAGGATATAATGTATCGTTTCAATAAGAAGGAGATAGATGTCCTGGTGTGTACAACCATAATCGAGACAGGACTTGATATACCAAATGCAAATACTATCATTATACATGATGCCAACAATTTCGGACTTGCACAGTTATACCAGCTAAGAGGAAGAGTAGGGCGTTCCGACAGAAGTGCATTTGCTTTCATGTTCTATAGAAGAAATAAGATGATATCTGAGGTTGCAGAGAAAAGGCTGCGAGCCATAAAAGAGTATACTGACCTTGGTTCCGGAGTGAAGATATCCAAGGCTGATCTCAACATACGAGGGGCGGGAAGTGTGCTTGGGGAGAACCAGTCCGGAAACTATGAGGTGGTCGGATATGATCTCTACTGCAAAATGCTCAATGACGCTGTGCGGGAACTGCGAGGGGATACGGTATTTCATGATTATGAGACTGAGGTAGATCTGCCTATAGACTCATTTATACCTGAGACATATGTGAAGAACGACTTTATAAAGCTTGAACTTTGTAAGAGGATATCCCTTATAAAAAATGAGGATGAGTACAATGATATAATAGATGAGCTGATAGACAGATTTGGAGATATTCCGGACGAGACAATGAATCTTCTTGATGAGGCACTGCTTAGAGCCAGAGCATATGTGTGCTATATAACAAGGATATGGTACAGGGATGGAGTGCTTAGATTTACCATGTACAACAAAGCAAATATAAATGTGGATGGCATAGATGCGCTGGTGAACAATTATATGGGCAGGATGAAGTTTTTGATGGGCACAAATCCAGAATTTGTGTTGAAATTTTCCAAGGAGGAGAGGCGAGATATCCTGAGACAGGCAGAATTTGTCGTTGCGGATATTTCACAGCTGCTCATAACCTCAGACAAAGAAACAAAGATAGGAGGCACAGATTAATTGAAAAAGATTATATGGATGATGATGGTGTGTCTGCTTGGACTCATGCTTGTGGGATGCGGCAAGGCTGAGAGTACAGATACGGGAAAAGAAGTTGTTTTTAGGTACAACGGACAGGACATATGTATTGATGAAGTATATGTGTATGCGCAGACGGTAAAAGAAAAGTATGAATCAAAATATGGAACAGATGTATGGAATCAGAGCATAGTCACAGATGAGGGTCTGGAGATGGATGCTGAGGATGCGGCGAGAAGGGAGACCGTATCGAGAATAGTCAAGACAAAGACACTGATCACAAAATCGGACGAGTATGGGATAAGCCTCACCGACAGTGAACAGAGAAAGCAGGATCAGGATGCGGCAAAGTTCTATGAACTGCTGACTGATGAGCAGATAAAGCAGGTTGGACTTGAGGAAGATACGGTAAAGCGAGTCCTTCGGGAGAGTGCCCTTGCGGAAAAGATATACACATATGTGATGAAACAAAGTTCCACAGAGATTTCTGATGAGCAGGCGAGGATGAGTACATTCTATGACATGTTCTTTGAATGCTATTCAGAGGATGATTTTGGTAATATAACACTGTATTCGCAGTCAAAGATAGATGCCCAGAAAAAGAAGGCAGATGCGGCATATGCGGCGATCATAGAGGAGTCGGACAATACGGATCTGAATATTTCATTTCTTGGAAGTGCAAAGAAACTAAAGTATGCCGGCACACACACTATGAGCAGAGATGAGATAGTAAACACCTACGGGCAGGATGCACTGGATATACTTTACAGCCTGTCAGATGGTCAGATATCCACTGTGGTACAGACGGAGTACGGATACCATATATTCCAGATGATAAGCATAACAGACGAGGATGCGACGGCAGAGAACAAGAAAAAACTAACAGAGGCTGCCGATGGGGAGTATTACGATAATCTGATGTCTGATTGGATAGATAAACTGGACAGCAGCTATTCATACAGCAAACGAGTGGATATGGATGTATACCTGTCTCTTATACACATCT
>URJU01000088.1 GCA_900548315.1 uncultured Coprococcus sp.
CAGCCCGTTGCACCCCCTGTTGCTATCCCGTTGCCGAGCCGGTTGCCGGGGAAAACCCCTTATTTCCGGGCTTTTCTCCCTTATAACAACCAAAACAACAGAAAAATAAAAGAAAAGTATAAATAGTAACCATCGCCAGATTGAGATTGTTTGCAAGGTCTTTTGAAGCCCGTTGCCGGACTTCGTTGCCGACACCCTCTGTCTGGCTATTTTCATGCATGGAGGATAACTGCCTATGGCGAATAATAAGATGAATATTGAAGGAAAAAATTACTCGGATATTCCGGTGTGGCGTAGATATACGCTTACCATTGAGGAAGCAGCCAGATATTATCATATCGGCGAAGGAAAATTGAGAACGCTTATTGACACACATCCCAATGAGGATTTTTATGTGATGAACGGCAATCGTGCCCTCATTAAGCGTGAGAAATTTGAGAGGTATCTGGATCAGGCTACTGCTGTGTAAACAGAGCTGACAGATTTACCGATTTCACATGATATAACTATGCGGAGAGCTGGATTTGTGCTATGATAAGAGCGCAAGTCTGGCTCTCTTTTTTGAAAGGAGAGTTCACGATGAGTGAGAAAAGACGAGATAACCGTAATCGGATTTTGCGAGAGGGCGAGTACCAGCGTAAAGATGGGAGGTATCGGTTCCGCTATATTGATGAGGACGGAAAAGAGAAAAATGTATACAGTTGGCGTTTGGACAAGAATGACCCAATGCCAAAAGGGAAGAAGCGGGAGCCTTCCCTGCGTGAGAAAGAAAAACAGATTGAAGCGGATTTGTTTGACCGTATCGTAACCAACGGTGGCAACTATACTGTTTTGGAACTGGTAGAAAAGTATGTTTCATTGAAAACAGGAGTTCGTCACAATACGGTTGCCGGATATAAAACGGTCATCAATATGCTGAAAAAAGAGAGTTTTGGGAATCTGCGAATTGATAAGGTGCGTTTGTCAGACGCAAAGGCATGGTTGATTAAGCTCCAACAAATTGATGGGCGGGGATACAGTTCCATTCATTCGATCCGGGGAGTTCTCAGACCAGCATTTCAGATGGCAGTAGATGATGACCTGCTTCGCAAAAATCCATTTGAATTTGAGCTGGCATCCGTCATTGTTAATGATTCTGTTACCAGAGAAGCGATTACCCGAAAGCAGCAGAGAGATTTGCTGAAGTTTATTCAGGAGGATAAGCATTTCAGCAGATACTATGATGCAATCTATATTCTTTTTCACACAGGGCTTCGTATTTCAGAGTTCTGTGGGCTGACGATTTCGGAGATTGAGTTTGGAGAAATGCGTATTAAGGTAGACCATCAGTTACAGCGTACTGCACAGATGCAGTATGTAATTGAAGAACCAAAAACTGACAAAGGTATTCGCTATGTGCCGATGACGGAAGCTGTCGCAGCGTGTTTTCGCAGAATTATTGCCAACCGAAAGACACCAAAAGTTGAACCGATGGTGGAAGGATACGCTGGATTTTTATTTTTGGATAAAAACGATATGCCGATGGTTGCCCTTCACTGGGAGAAGTACATGGAGCATATCATTCAGAAATACAACAGGATTTACCGTATCCAGATGCCGAAAGTTACCCCTCATGTATGCAGGCACACCTTTTGCTCTAATATGGCAAAATCCGGGATGAATCCGAAAACCTTGCAGTATATCATGGGTCACGCAGACATCAGTGTAACCTTGAACACTTACACCCATGTGAATTTTGATGATGCAAAGGAAGAAGTATATCGGATAGCGAATAGTTAAAAAAGCCCGTTGGTAAGGACGCTTGCTTTACCAACGGATTTACCAAGATTGCAGGGAAAAACACAAGAAAATACGAGAAGATTTGAGAAGATACCTTGAAAAGAAAGGAAAACTCAAAAGTCGGAAAACCCTGAAATATCAAGCGTTTGAGAAGAAATACAAGACTTAAATGGAGATATAAAAAGATGATTAAAGTATTATTTATTTGCCATGGCAACATCTGCCGTTCCCCCATCTCTGAGTTCGTCCTCAAGGACATGGTAGAAAAACTCAGCATAGCAGATAAATTTGATATAGCTTCTGCGGCCACCAGCACTGAGGAGATCTGGGGTGGAAAAGGCAATCCGATATATCCGCCGGCGCAGGAAGTGCTGAGGGCTCATGGCATAGGTAAGACTGCTTACACAGACTTTAGTGGCAAGAGAGCTAGGCAGATTACAAGGCAGGATTATGAATATTATGATTATCTGCTCTGCGCAGATACAGCAAATGTGAGGAACACGATGCGCATAACCGGTCCGGACTACCAGGACAAGATACATTTGCTGCTCGATTATGCGGGAAGGCATGGACAATCTATAGCAGATCCGTGGTATACAGGACGATTTGATGAGACATACAGGGATGTGTGTCAGGGGTGCGAGGGATTTCTTGAGTATCTCAGACAAGGCGATAGGTTGTAGATAATATTATCAAAATGGGAACAATGGGATATTATTGAGTGCATCAGCTGAACACAGGTGCATTTGATGTTGTCAGATTGTTCCTTTTTATTCTGACAAGGTATTGTCGGTATGTGTTTACACTCTCGAAGGCATGATTTTATATTGCTTGTTTTATATAGCAACGCCACGAAAAACGTGATATGATTTACGCGTAAATGTATGAGAGAAAAATAGTTCTTTGGCATGATAATGAATAGAGAATACAAATATATAAACTACCAACGGAGGCACACAAATGGAATTATACAAAGGCAGACCAGAGACAAATGAAGGACGACTTGAGAGGGAGATCAGAGTTTATGATTTCCTTGATGATCACGGCATAGAGTATTGGCGCACAGATCATGATTCAGCGGATACGATGGAAGCGTGCTATGAGATAGATGCAGTTCTTGGGTCGACTATTTGCAAGAATCTGTTCCTGTGCAACAGACAGAAGACGCAGTTTTATCTGCTCATGATGCCGGGCGACAAGCCATTCAAGACAAAGGAGATCACATCGCAGATAGGCAGCGCCAGACTTTCATTTGCATCGCCGGAGGATATGGAGAAGTATCTGGATATCAGGCCGGGGGCGGTCAGCGTCATGGGACTCATGAATGACCATGAGAATCATGTGCAGCTGCTTGTTGATGAGGATGTTATGAAGGGCGAATACCTTGGATGCCATCCGTGTGTGTGCACGTCGAGCTTGAAGATCAGGACTGAGGATATATTTGGAAAGTTTCTTGAGGCGGTTCACCATGATATGATCAAGGTGACGCTCACTGGAGAATAGGAGTGATAGCGTGGCATATAAACGCAGATTGATTAAAGAGGTAAAATGATGGCAGAGCGAAGAAACTGGGGCAAGCCTCGCAGAGAAGAAAATAATAAAACGAGTGACAGTATGAACAGAAAAAAAAGACAGCCACATAGCAGATCTGGGAAAAGTGGAGTGGCGAACAATAGGGAGGATAACGCTGCAACAAAAAAGACAGCGTATAAAAATCCTACAAAACCGAATACAAATAATTCTCAAGCATCTAGAAAAAAGTACGATGTAACAGGTGGAGAGAAACAAATAAAAACAGGAAGCAAAGGTAATAATGTACAGGGAAAACCGCGACAGGCACACTCATCACAGTATAAGCCCAACCTGAACAGTAAATGTCCTATATCCCACCTGTGTGGTGGATGTCAGTATGTGGACATTCCATACGAGCAGCAGCTTGCCGAGAAACAGAAGTATATAGATGACCTGCTCAGCGGATTTGGTCCCGTGGACAAGATAATAGGTATGGAGAATCCGTATCACTACAGGAATAAGGTCACTGCGGCATTCAGGAGAATGAAGAGTGGGGAGATAATTTCAGGAGTGTACGAGGAGGGGACACACAATATCCTTCCGGTCGAGAACTGTTATGTGGAGGATGACAAGGCTGCAGCCATCATCAGGACATTTGCCGGACTCATAAAGTCGTTCAAGCTCCAGATATACAACGAGGATACAGGAACCGGACTTATCAGGCATTTGCAGATAAGAGTTGGAAGAAAGAGCAGGCAGATCATGGTGATCATAGTCACCGCATCGCCGGTATTCCCGTCCAAGAAGAATCTCGCAAAGGCACTTGTGACGGCTCATCCGGATATCACAACGGTTGTTCAGAATATCAACATGAAGGACACCAGCATGGTCATCGGCGACAGGAATCAGGTCATTTACGGCAAGGGCTATATAGAAGATATTCTGTGCGGAAAGCGTTTCCGCATATCGCCAGGCAGCTTCTATCAGGTCAATCCGGAGCAGACCGAGGTTCTATATGGCAAAGCCATCAAGTACGCGGATCTCAAGAAGAAGGAGACCGTGATTGATGCCTACTGCGGTATAGGAACCATAGGCATAGCTGCAAGCGACCGGGCAAAGAAGGTCATCGGCGTGGAGCTGAATGAGGCAGCAGTGCATGATGCCCATGTAAATGTGAGGATGAACAAGATACAGAATGTTGACATTTACAGCAACGACGCCGGAAGGTTTATGATGGATGTGGCTGAGGAAGGCGACAGCATAGATGTGGTATTTATGGATCCACCGAGGTCAGGAAGTACCGAGGAATTCATGTCATCGGTCATCACTCTTGGACCTAAGAGAGTAGTGTATATATCCTGCGGCCCGGAGAGCCTTGCCCGCGACTTGAAATATATGACAAAGCACGGCTATCAGGTCATCAGGATGACACCAGTGGACATGTTCCCGCTCACCCGCGGGGTAGAGACAGTCTGTCTCTTGACAAAAGCAAGAGCAATAAAGATATAGTGAAAAATGAAAAATAGTCCCATTACTTGCAAAATGTCTTGATCATCACAGTGTACTACACACAATCGGTAGCGAAATCGACTGAGTTTCAACGTTTCTTTGCCGCGTCGGAGATCCTCAACGTCCTTATCGAGGTCGGAGACGCGTGCATATAGAAACAAGTTGAAACAAAGGTAGATGAGCGTGATTGGAGTAGGACACTGTGATAACAGACATTGCAAGTAATGGGACTATTTCATTTTACATATACTTCACAAGCTCATCGATGATAGGCGCATAGTGCTCGCCCTCAAGACCGTAGTCCTTTTCCTTGTAGTTCCATGCTGCACGGCCTATTCCGTACTTTTCAAATACAGAATGGATATCTTTGTACCAGTTCAGAGTTCCGTCAAGTGGTGCCTGATCTATAACACCATATTCGCCGCAGTACATAAATCCGTCTCTTTCTTCAACAGCTTTTATGCCGTCGAGGAACATTCTTTCGAACAAATCAGGGCCGATGGAATTAAGTCCAAGGCTACTCTCGGTGATGGCCCCATGCATACACCCTTCGATCTGGCGGGATTTCTCCATGTAGTCATTGAAATCCCCCGGATATTCGATATGGAAATCTGAAGGCATACCTGTTACCCAGTAAGCAGACTGGTGGGTAAATACCATTGGCTCGTAACAGTGGAAATTGTAAACTATGTTCTCATCGTTGTGATGAGGAAGAAGTTTTATAGATGTAACAGCATTGTAGCCAACCCCACCGAGCAGGATCTTGGCAGTAGGTGCTTTAGCTCGGATAATCTCGATGAATTTGCTTGATATTTCGTTCCACTCGTTTACAACGGTTGGACTTACGACCTCGTTCAACGGCTCGAACATTATTATGTCTGCATCCTTTGCATATCTGTCTATAAGCTTTCTCCATATTCCATAGAATCTATCCTGAAGAGGTTTCTCATGGAAGAATTCAAGAAGATGAGCCTCGTCGTCAAATATATATCCATATGTCTTGTGCAGGTCAAGGACCATGTTGAGTTTGTACTTCCGGCACCACTCAATGCATGAATCGATGTAAGCGTAGCCGTACTCCTTATCACTTCCGTCCTCATTTTCAAAATTATCGTAATCGATAGGAAGACGAACATGGTCAAGTCCCCAAGATGCTATTCTTGCAATATCTTTTTCTGTGATAAATGTGTCAAGATGCTCCTTGTCAAGTGGTCCCTGTGAAAGCCATCCGCCTAAGTTTACACCTTTTTTGAATCCGTCTAAAGTCTTCATAATAACTAACCTCCTGTGAAATAATAAATTATATAGCGTGCTCATTTGTCCGTTTCATTTTTTGTGACTTTATAGTAGCATTTGCGTTGATAAGCGAATATAATAAATGTGTCAATTATACAACAAATGTGTTGTAGTAATGTAGTTAGGACAACAAATTACAAAAATGTAAATCGCAAAGAAAATCGCAAATGAAAGTATATGATAAAAATGTGAGATGAAGGAACATGAATATCACAGAGGAAAGGCAGAAAGGCAATGAAGATATCGAATGAGATAGTAAAACAGCAGTTTGCCCAGAGGGAATATGGACTGGCACATCCCACATACGACAACGAGCTGGATTTCTACCAGCTTGTGAGCAGTGGCGATGTGAAGGCAGTGTCTGGTATGCTGCAGACGGGGGAGGAGGATGAGGCGGTCCTTGCTGCAAGGGGCATATTGTCAGATGATAAGATCCGCAATCAGAGATATCATGAGATAGTACTAGTGGCGATGATATCCAGATTCTGCATAGAAGAGGGCATGGAAGAGATGGAGAGCTACAATCTCAGTGACTTCTATATTAATAAGCTGGACAAGGCGCAGACAGAACGGCAGATCATAGATGTACATAACCAACTGATTATGGACTATGCCGGGCGGATGAAAAGGGTGAAAAAGAAAGCAGCTATATCACCGCATTGTGTAAGGGCGATGGACTATGTGTATGATCATCTGCATGAAAAAATAGAAATTACTGATATTGCAGAATTTGTTGGAGTTGAACGCTCGTATCTGAGCAAACTATTTCATAAGGAAGTGGGGCAGACCATCTCTGATTACATCATGGAGAAGAAACTTCAGACCGCGAGAAATATGCTGCTGTATTCAGATTTTTCTTGCACAGAGATATCCCAGTATCTTGCATTTGCCAGTGGAAGTTATTTTGCAAAATGTTTCAAGGACAAATACGGAGCGACTCCGAATTCCTATCGCAGGACAAATTACAGAAAACACTGGAAAGAGGCGAAATCATAGGCTTGCAATGGGTTCGTGTAATTGACAAGCAATGTCAAAGGTTGTAGAATGACATGAGTTTTAAGTATGAAGGAGAATGAATAGCTATGTCATCTTTTAGATTTCATGTGGCTCTCGCAGCCGCAAAACTGAGTAAGGGACTCATCCAGCTTCTGGGTAGAAACGGTACCCACACACCTGGAGTTATAGCCCTTAAGATATGTCCGGATTTTCTGGCACAAGCTCCAAAGGCACCGCTTACTATATGTGTCACAGGAACAAATGGCAAGACAACCTGCAGCAACCTGATAACTGATGTTCTGGAGAAAGATGGAAGAAGAGTTGTCAGCAACAGAACAGGTTCCAATATCGTTCCAGGTTGTACGACAAATGTCATCAACAGTCTGACATTTACAGGAAAAGTCAGAGTGGACGCCACTGTATTTGAGGTGGATGAGCGTGCATCAAGACTGATACTTCCATATGTGAAGCCGGATTATCTCGTTGTGACAGGACTTTTCAGAGATTCTCTCAAGAGAAATGCTCACCCTGATTATATTTTCAGTGTCATAGATACCTACTGCCCTGATTCGGCAAAGGTTATACTGAATGCGGACGAGCTCTGCTCAAGCATGCTGAAGAAAAATAGCTACAGAGTGTTCTATGGAATCGGCAAGCAGCCTGATGACAAGACTGAGCCGTATAATCTTATTGCGGATTATCAGATCTGCCCTAACTGCGGCGAGAAATTGAAGTACAATTACCTCAGATATCATCACATCGGTGATGTGGTATGTCCAAAGTGTGGACTTCACTCCCCGGACAAGAAATATCTGGCAACCGATATAGACAGAGAGAAGATGACAATTACTATACAGGAGGGAGACAAGAAGACAGTTTATCCACTGATTCACACAGCTCTCTTCAATATATATAACGAGGTTACGGTTATCTCAGCACTGCGCGAGATCGGGCTCTCAGCTGAGAGGGTAAAGGAACTCATGGGTCAGATCCACATTCCAGACTCCCGTCACAATGAGACAACAGTGAATGGTGTTACGGTCATTCAGGCACTCTCAAAGGGACAGAGTGCAGTTTCCTCATCCAGAACATTTGAATATGTGGCAAATGAGGAGGGAAAGAAGGCTATCCTTCTTGCGATGGATGATCTTGAGGACAGACAGAAGAGCATAGAGTTCTCAGGCTGGATATATGATCTGGAGTATGAGCAGTTCAACCGAGATGATGTTGTACAGGTCATCTGTACTGGACCAAGATGCTACGACCACAAGGTGAGATGTCTGCTGGCAGGTATCCCGGAGGAGAAGATACTCACAAATCTCAGCGAGGTTGCTGCGGCAGATGATGTGACTATAGATGGCGTTGACAGAATATACATCCTGTATGACTGCGAGAACTACGGAATGTCATGCGAGATGAAGAAGAAGATAATCAAGAGACTGGAGGGTGACAAATAATGAAGATCGAGATTTTATATCCGGAAATATGCACACTCTACGGTGACAAGGGAAATACAATGTATCTGCAGAAATGTCTGCCGGATGCAGAATTTGTGACAACAGGACTTAACGAGAAGCCTCTCTTTCTGAGAGAGAACATCGACATGGTATATATGTGTTCCATGAGCGAGAAGAGTCAGGAGCTCGTGCTTGACAGACTGATGCAGTACAAGGACGAGATAGCAGCATGCATGAAGGATGGCAAGGCGCTTTTCCTTCTGGTTGGCAATTCCATGGAACTCCTCGGAGATTATATCAAGAGAGAGGACGGAACCAGAGTTACAGGACTTGGCGTTGTTCCGGGCATGTACTCA
>URJU01000089.1 GCA_900548315.1 uncultured Coprococcus sp.
GAGATTACTACGCGTCTCGTGGGCTCGGAGATGTGTATAAGAGACAGGGTATATATGATATATTTGTCCCCTTCGTCAGATGGAACATGCTTACAGCACATTTGTCTATGATCACCTTTACTCCGTAAGAACAGCCAACCCCAAGTACACCGCCTGCCGCTCCGATGACCGCTGCCTCGGCAAGGAACAGAAGTCTCAGCTCATCAATATCGCAGCCGAGAACTTTGAGTATTCCTATCTCATTTACACGGTCAAATACCGAAGTGGTCATGGTATTGCTTATTCCGATCACGGCTACCACGAGTGCTATTGTTCCTATGCCTCCAAGGAGCAGCTGTATCATCTTCAGATACTTTTGTATGGTGTCAAGGTATTCCTTTGCATTCTCCGTCTGGTATCCCATGTCCTGGAACTTCTTAACAAGAGCATCCACATTGTTGGTGTCGTCCACTGTCACGATCGCCGCAGTGTATATGAACTCCCGGTAGCTATTGCCATTTCCATCCACCGGCTGCCCTTCAAGCTTTCCATCCACGCTCACTCTCTTTAACAGACTCTTCAAATAATCCATATCACAATAAATCGTCTGTGACTTTTCACTGTAGGTTGAAGTATACACCTCTCCCTCTGTATTGTCTGAATCATCGTCTGAATCGTCATCTGAAGCTTTGTCTGCGCTCTCATCTGCCAGCACACCCGTAAGTTTCAGCTTGACTGTCTTTGCATTCTCATCCCCCCAGCCAAATACCGTATCAAATCGCCTGCCTGTAAGTGAACCAATGCCCTTTTTCTCTTTTTTTTCAAAGCTCGTATAGGTATTCGGATTAAAGAACAATTTTCCTACACTGCTCCCTGCCGCAAAGCCCTTGCCATCTGAGTCTTTTATCACATTTTCGCCATTTACAAGTTTCCATGTTGAAAGTTCATCGCCAGGAACACCCACAAGATTTCCATAATACTCATATTCCCCATACTTCATAGTGACAGGAACTTCGTATACCGAATAACATCCACTCACATTCGAAAATTTCGAGAATGTCTCTATCGTTTTGTCTGTTATCATCCTGTCCTTGTGCTTGCCTCCGGTCTCACTGTATACCTTTATCTGATTAACACTTCCGCTATCTACGACAGAATCTATCATCTCTTTTTTCACACCGAGTCCTACAGACATCAGCGCAACTACTGAGATAACACCTATCATTACTCCCAGAACGGTCAGAAAGGTTCGAATCTTTCTCCTTTTCATATTCATAAGGCACAAATGCCATATCCATCCCATATATCATCTTCCCCCTGTATATTGAAATATCAAGTTTTCATAGAAAACTTGATACATCCATATTAAACACCAGCCACACCCTAGAACTCTTCAAGGATTCTCTTCTTTCTCTTATTTCTTCTAATCGTTCCCGCTATCAGTGCCACTATCAAAATTACAGCTATACACACTGCGATTATGATATTCTTATTTATTTTCGTTGTTGTATCCTTTATCTTTTCTACATTGTCATACACAGGAGAATTCACAATCACTTTAAACTTTCCTGTCAGCTCTGTCTCATTTCCCTCTTTGTCCTCATATGTAACCACAACATTTGACAATTCACCCGTCTCACTTGTAGTTGCAGATGCATTCGTCAGGATATCAATGCTTCCACTTTTTCCAGTGTCTATATTTCCTATAAATGTATCATTCTCCTCCAGATAATTACTCTCCACTCTCACTCTGACATTGTAGAGCATGCCTGCCCCCATATTGTTGACACTGCCTATGACCTCTACAGAATCTCCAAGCATAGCATCGTCATCCACATACAGATCAGTGATGGATGCCCTCTGCTCAAGCTTCACCGGAAGATATATCACATCTGTAGCAGAATACGGATTTTCCCATATATCATCATATTCATTTACTACACTGAGCTTATAACTCTTTTCCGCAAGCCCGTCAGCAGCCCGGAGTCTGAATGTAAATGTACTCTCCTCGCCATTTGGAAGTTCTTCAAGGAATCCATTGCCCGCTCCCTCTGCCGGAACAATATCTCCTGTATCGGACGTAACCGATATCTTGAGATTGTCCACATATCTGCTGCCTGTATTTTTGATCGTCACCTTAAGGTCAAATGTCTGCCCTGCCACTATCTCCTTCTGAACTATCTGATAATCCACCACCATAACCTTTGGCTGAGATGCCTGCACTGTCATGGCAAATGGCTGTATGCACAGACACAATATCACAGCCATCATCAGCGCTGCATATTTTTTTACTATAGTCAATTTACTTTTCATCATATTTATCATCCCTTCTATTGAACACCCAACATACAAAATAGCCCTCATTGTATGATTACATTTCGACACAGCATAATTGATCAACGATGTCTAGTGCCATGTCTCTTTTTGTTCTGTGCCAGTTTTTCAGTGCGTCTTATTCCACGATCTTTCCATCAGCTATCTTTATTATCCTGTCTGCCTCCCTCGCAAGGTCAATGTTGTGTGTTATGAGCACCAGTGTCTGATTCAGCTTCTTCACAGAATCCTGGAGCAATGTCAGAACCTCATTTCCATTCTTTGAATCCAGCGCTCCTGTAGGCTCATCTGCCAGCACCAATGCCGGTCTGTTGGCAAGTGCCCTTGCTATTGCCGCCCTCTGCTGCTGCCCACCGGAGAGCTGATTTGGCAGATACTTTTTTCTGTCCTTAAGCCCCAGCATCTCTATAATGTGGTCTATATAATCTCTGTCCGGTTTTCTGTGATCAAGGAGTATCGGCATTCTTATATTCTCCTCCACCGTCAGAACCGGGATCAGATGATAAGCCTGAAATACAAATCCTATCTTTCTCCGCCTGAACACCGACATTTCCTCATCGTTAAGTCTCGTTATATCCTTGCCGTCTATGATGACATTTCCACTGTTAGGAGTATCCACTCCTCCCATAACATGCAGCATGGTAGATTTGCCGGAGCCTGACGCACCAACTATAGCAACTGTCTCTCCCTTTTCTATGGAAAGGCTCACATCATCGAGTCCCCATACTCTCGTGTCACCCTCACCGTATATTTTTGTGACATGCTCCATCTTTACTATCTCCATGTGATACATTCCTCCTATCTTCCATATCTATCTTGTGTATTACCAACTCTTGTGTTTGTACACTTTCTGTTTCATGTTATCTTTGATTTAAAGTTAATCTAAGCGCATCTCCTACTCCTCAAGTGTCAGATCTTCCGCCATACTCTTCGGAAGTTTTCTAAGCGGCAAATATATACTTCCAAACACCAGTATGACCGACAGAAGTATCCCTGCTGCTATCGCCAACACAGATGGTGTAAATCTCATCGGAATTACAAGTTTTAAGAAACTGTATTCACCAAAATATATCGCCGTGCCTGTCACTATTCCTATCACATCTGCAAGTGCTACCGCCATGATTCCCTCAAGCATAATCGTCTTTAAGAGTATTTTTCTCGACATTCCTATGACCCTCAGCTGCGCAAATTCCTTCCGTCTCATATGAAGATTGCCCGCTGTTGCATTTATGATGTTTACTGCGCCAAGTGCAAACACAAGAGCAGCTATCATCAGGATCACTCTGTTAATACTCTTAAAGCCCTTGATCATAATCATACTGTCAAAATACATATTCATCTCATAAATACCGTCTTCTGTATAAATGTCTGACTGTATATCGACGATCTCTCCATTGGTTATCTTATTCGAATCAATCTGATATTCCATTCCGGATATTTGATTTTCTGTATACCCGGTCTCAGCAAAATAATTGTCCAGAGTTGTGTATACCTGTAATCCTTCATCCCCGATAACCTTATCACCCATATCAAGGATTCCCTCCACCGTGTATGTGTGACAGCGGCCTTCCGCCACAAGCCTGTTATACACGTCATTTGCTATATGCATTCTTTTTTCAGTTCCCCGATCAGCCTTATCGCAGCCATTTACTGCATTATCGGCATCTTCCACAGCCTTCTGAGTCTCCGAAAACAGAAGTGCCGTATCTACTATCGATATGGTATCTCCAACCTTATAATCATTCATCAGCAGATGATTCAGAGTTTCATATGTGATATCTCCATTCCACAGTTCGTTATCATGCTCTGCACTTCCACCTGCCACCACCAGTATTCCACGGTCGCTCAAATCCACTGTGCCATCCGTCAGATATTGGTTCAAATCTGTGAGGTCATCTTTATTGAATCCCCTGAATCTGATCGCCGACAGTGAAGTCTGCGCGGTCACTGACGATAGATCCTTTTCATATCTTTTTTTCGTAGAGCTGAGTACTTCGCCGTACATAGTTTTGTTCAGATAATCTTCCGTGAATCTTGAATACAGCTCCTCCGCATCAGGCACATATGCATTTGTCTCATACACCTTTCTTGCAGATATGACATTTCTGCTGTCTGCAATCCTCCTCATGTGTTCTGCATCCGGAAGTCCTGCCTCCACGGTATCAATGTCCTGAAACTGCGAAGGCAGGTCATATACGGACAGCTGGTATGGTCCGTATTTGCTGTCTAAATAATCAACAGCATTATCCAGTGTTCCCGCCACACTCATCACTGCTACAAGCGCTGCTATACTTACCGAAAGAGAAGCAACCGTCTTTTCGAATCTCCCTTGGTTTCTGAGTACGCTTTTTCTTGCGTATTCGCCTTCCATTCCAAAGATCCTGCCCATAAGCCCTCTGCCCCGATCCTTTATCCGGCCGGCTTTTATCCTGAACTGTCCTCTGACAGCACTTATAGGTGTCATGCTCACAATGACCTTACAGTTATCTCTCATAACAAAATACAGATCTCCAAGATAACAGATGAGCACAGGGATAACCGGCACCAGATGATATCCGGCACTGACTCCTGTAAACACTCCAATTACAATGGTGATCAGTCCCCCCAGTATAATCCCTATAAGTATTCCAATACACTCAAGCAATGCTCCCATTAGATATACTATTCTCTTGAGCTGTCCCTTTGTTGCTCCGATACATCTGAGTATTCCATAATCCTTTATCTGCTCCATCATAAACATCTGTACAGTGTTTCTGATGATCCCAACTGCAAATATGGCAAATATGTATGCTATGAGAAGTATTGTCCACAAAATCACCATGAGAATGGAGTCATCTGTCGTTCCGTCCTGAAAATACAGCAGCGCCAGGTCATCGTTCAGCTCCGCATTTATATCATATTTTTCTGCTATCACTTTCATATTGTGTTCCATGCGGTATGGATTATTTCCTGTAGCGTATACAGCATTCTTATACAGCACCTTGTCTGGTGAATCCCCACGCCAATCAGTATATTCATATCTGCCTATATATGCCTTCTCTATCATCTCGTCAGCAGCTATCTGCTCTGCCTGTGACCTGCTCTCCGCCATCAACACAAACTCATAATCTCTGTCTTTGCGCTCTTCATCCCGGGCATGAAGGAGATAAGAATACGCAATATTAAGTCCACCATATAATACTATCACCGTGATCACCACACCTATGATAGTGATAAGACTTCTTCCCCTGTTCGCCTTCAGATATTTTTTTGCCAGATCTTTATAATCCCCCACTTCAGTTCCTCCCTGTATAAGTCCTGCCATACAAAAAAGATGGCATGCATCATCTCTTCATTCAATAATGATACTTTACCATCTCTTTCTTACTTTTCAGTGACTATATGATTTTCTTTTCTTACAGTTTAGTAAGATAACACCATTTCCGGGGACGGAGGTACCTGACCCCTCCGTCCCCACAGGTCATTATATTATATATGTACAAATGTTATCTCAAAACATGTATACTCGTTCAACACGCTCTTGACTGTTATTCTTCCACCCATTCCCTCGACAATGGATTTTGTGAGGGAAAGTCCTATTCCCACACTGTTCGGATTGACCTCCTGGTTTACTCTGTAAAACCTTTTAAATATATTTGGAAGTTCGTCCTCCGGAATTCCCATTCCATGATCCATGACATATATTCTCGCAAACAGATCATTCTGTTCCACACTGAGATCGATCTCCGTCCCATTTTCAGAATAGTCCGAAGCATTCTTGAGCAGATTGATAATTGCCTCTGTCAGCCAGTCTCCGTCACAGTCCAGCTTTATGTTACTATCACACTTTATGACAACCTTCTGCTCTCTCTTGTCTGTCAGATATCTCACACCATCCGCAGCCTGTGCACAGATGACCTCCATATTCCAGCTCTGTTTCTGAAATTCTATCGCTCCTGCCTCAATGCGTGCAAGCTTAAGCAGTGACAGCACCATCCACTCCATCCTTGAAAGCTGATTCCGAGCCTCTGTAAGCACCTGTCTTTTCCTATCAGGATCTGTAACCTTATCATCCAGCAACATATCCACGAATATATTGAGTGAGGCAAGCGGGGTCTTAAGCTGGTGCGATATATCTGATATTATATCTCTGAGAAGTATTTTCTCTGAAAGCTCCTTTTCCCTGCTCTCCCGCAAAAAAGACACCATCTTATAAAAATTCGTATATAATATTCCAATGGTTCCCTGCCTGAATTCTTCCTCAGTAACAATATCAGTAGAATCCATCACCTTCACCATCTTTTCAGATATATTCTCAACCTCACTGTACACTTCATCTATGCGCCTGTAACCTGCTATGCCTGATATCACCAGCGCAGCCGCTATCATCACTGTAGATATGACCGTATATAGTACATTTCCGCCAAATGCAATATACAGCCACACAGCAAGTATCACAAGTGATACAAGACCTATCCATACAAAGCTGTATATATATTTCTTTCTCTCATACGAACTCTTCATCTGTTAACCCCTGTCGCTATTCCCTGAGTTTCTGCAGAACCTGTATCCTACACCTCGCACAGTCTCTATACAAGAAGCATCATCTCTCAATTTTGTTCTGAGCCTTTTCATATACACCGAAAGCGTATTATCATCGATCAGTACGCCATCCACATCGTATAGTCTGTCAAGCAGAGTTGCCCGCGAAAGTACGATTCCCTCATTTGCCACAAGTTCCTTTAAAAGTCTCAGCTCATTCTGCGTACAATCTATGAGCTTATCACCCTCATATAACCTGAATTCCGATATTACAAACCTGTGATTTCCAAAAGTATACACATCACATACGCCTTTCCCGGACATATCATATCGTCTGAGATTTGCGGAGATCCTTGAAAGCAGTTCCTTAAGTCTATATGGTTTGGCAACATAATCATCTGCCCCAAGTTCAAGTCCCTGCACTATATTGATCTCCTCAGACATAGCTGTGAGGAATATTATCGGAATTCTTACTCCAGTATCTCTCAGATATCTGCAAAAATCATATCCACTGCCATCCGGCAGCATGACATCCAACAATATAAGGTCTACAGTCTCTCCCATAAGTGATCTGGCCGACTTTATATTCATCGCATGCTTTACTTTATATCCCTCTGCCTCAAGTACGAACACTGTCCCCATTGCAAGAGCTTTATCATCCTCAACTAATAAAATAGTCTTTTCTGCCATTTTATTTGCGCCTCCGCTTATCACATCTTAAATCCACCATTCTTGTATGCATTTTCTGTTCCTAGATTGCCGTCATCACTCCCGATCTCCACAGAATGGTATTCTACATCTCTTCATTTATGATAACACTCTTTATTCCTGCTACACTATTGAGGGCTTTCAGTATACCCGTTACCGCCATGTTGCAATTTTCTTCTGATACACCGCCAAGGTCAAGGTATATCATTATCTGATCTTCACCCTTATATATATCAATATACCCCATATAGTTTTCTTCAGCACCATTTTGTGAAGAATAATCCGACATCACCTGCTGGATCTCTTCAGCTTTCTCATCCGTCACACCGCCGTCAAAATACACACTATATAAAAAGCTCTCTCCGTCAAATCCTGCGACATGTGCCTCGTAGTTCAGATCAAGCTGATCTATTCCTAATATACTGTCAAAGTCGAATTCTCCATCTTCTCCAAATCCATCTTCGTCATATTCCCCATAATTATCTGCCATATCTTTATTCTCCTCCCCTGTTTTCTTTTCTTTTTCTGCTGCCTGCTTATCTGCCTCTTCTTCCGCTGCCACTTCCTCCGGTCTTCTCTCAAACCGCGCATATCCACTGTCATATTTTAGATATATGACATCCTTTTCTTCTTTGCTGATGTATATCTCCTGTCCAATCTTGAGATCGATCCCCGCTGCCGAATAATTCTTTGTCGGCGGATCACTTCTGTCAACTGTATCGATCACACCTGCACCCTCATAACCTTCCGGTAAAGCCTCATCTCTCCCCGTTGCAAAATAATAATACATTTTTCCATTATACATAACCTGCGGCTGCTCAATGACTCCCCTATCCATCCCTGTGGAATTCTCCCCCTTGGATGTCGCATTTCCATTAACACCTGAAACATCCTCGCCTGAATTGCCACAAGCCGTACACGCCATGATGGATATCATCGCAGCACATATCACTATCCCTCTTCTTATCCTCATACAATTCTCCCTTTATAATTTTCAGATTATGATTTATCAACGTTATTGCTGATCAGCTGTATGTTCATGTTAACATGCCCTAGGTTTTATTTCCACTCACATAATCTTAATAAATTCCCGTTTACAAGCTCTATTTCCGCCCAGCCATATCCTCATCCCGAACATATCTCGCATTGAACTCCATATTGATCTCACGAAGTTCCTTTTTTCCGTCAATATAATCCTGATACATCTCTGTGATACCACACATGCATCCGTCACAGTAAGCATCTATATTTCCCAGAGCTGTCTCTTATACACATCTCCGAGCCCACGAGACGCGTAGTAATCTCGT
>URJU01000090.1 GCA_900548315.1 uncultured Coprococcus sp.
CTTTTAATATTCCGCTTTACTCAGTTCTCTTCTGTCTCTTCTTCAGTTTTTGAGCTGAGTTTAAATGATCTTTTCATTTTTATTCCCTTATTCTCCCATATCTGGAATCTGGAAAAACTCAATATAAAACCATATTCTGTATGATAACCATAGTTCTCCATGGCAAAACCCGGGAATTTTTCCCGCAGTGCATCGATAAGCTCCGCCATATCGTCTATCATGTAGCCCCTGTCAGCTACATATTCATATGCAAATTCGTCTATGCTTTTTCTATCATCTACGATCCTTAAATATGTATCTCCGTGGTCTCCATTTGTAACCTCCACGCCTGTCACGTTTTTCTTCACAAATGTTGACAAATGTGTGTATCCATAATTTCTCACATCAAAATCCGGATATTTCCTGATAAGGCTTTTATATACCTGTTCCATATCGGCATTCGCACCCATACCATTATAATAGGAAGAAACTGCATATATATGTCCTGCAATCTTATCTTTCGATGGTATGTCAGCTGTGCACTCTCCACCATTCAATATCTCAAGATAAATATATCTGTCAGTCTTCTCAATCAGGGCGCGATCAGCTTTACACGACCCTATCACCACTGCATCAACTTCCATCAGCCTGAGTTTTTCAAGAAGTGTCACAACCGCATAGTCATCTGTCACTATATACATCTTGAGCGCATTTCCCATGCAGGCATCAGCCATCACTTCAACTGCCATATCCAGAAGTGGAATACTTTTCCTCTCGTCTCCACACCTGACGCTCTGTATCCTATACCTGCAGGCAGTTTTCTCATAAGCCTCCCCGATATCCGCACCAGCAAACATCTTGCTCACAACAATCTCATCGTTTTTCCGAATTTCTTCATATATATATGGTATATCCTCCGCAGTCACGCTGCTGCAGTCGATATATAAAGCAGATCTCATATATTCCTCCCTAAAATTAAGCATAAGCCCCGGCACATCCACTATAATTAACAGATACATGTAAATTTTACAATGAACCTATAGTTTTATCACACTCTGTCATCTTCCTTCAGCATGTCCATCAGCGTCTGTCTCACTCCAAATTCGCGGCAGAGATCTTCAGCATCTGCCACAGCCCTGTTCCGCTTATCCTGGGACACATTTTTCTTCACCGCCCTTATGAGCAGATTCTTAGGCGAGTGTGCTATATCTATAAACTCCATTATATCTGTCTTGTATCCGCACGCCTCCAGCATCAGACCTCGTATTGAATCTGTTGCCAGCGCAGCAATTCTCTCTTTTATGATTCCATATTTTGTAAGCGCCGCCAGTTTCTCCGTGTGCATCTGCTTGTTAAGCTCATGCTGACAGCACGGCACCGACAATATATACTGTGCACCCCAGCATATCGCATTGTATAGTGCATAATCAGTTGCAACATCACATGCATGGAGAGTCATGACCATATCCACTGCCATGTCGGATTTGTATCCATGTATATCCCCAAGTTCAAATTTCAATCCCGTATATCCAAATTTCTCAGCAAGATCATTGCAGTCTTTTATCACCTGTTCTTTCAGATCCAAACCAGTTATGTGGACATCCAGACCTTTGATCTCATGCAGATAATAATACACGATAAATGTAAGATACGATTTGCCGCACCCAAAGTCTACTATATTAATAGAAGATTTATTGTAGGTTTTCATCACATCATCCACGATCTCAGCAAATCTATTGATCTGTTTGAATTTGTCATACATCGAATGAACCACCTTGCCATCCTTTGTAAATATTCCAAGGTGTACAAACACCGGGATATCCATTCCTTCTTCAAGTATATATTTCTTCTTGCGGTTATTTCCCGATATCTTTATTGTCTTTGTTTCCGTCTTTCTTTTATTTACCGACATCTTACCTTTTTTCGACACCTTTATATCCCACTCTTCACCAGCCGAAAATACATTTATCTGTCTGTATAACTCCACTCCAAGATGCATCAGCGAATCAACCAGATCATTTTCCCCTGAATTCTCATGGAACACCTGCTTGTCTGTATACCGCTCTATCTGATAGCACCGCTGTCCCTTGATAATCTTACGTTCCAAAACAACTTTCCTATACTCACCGCGTCCTCCGCTAAAAACTATCTTATACGGCGCCAGCTCATTTATTTGTTTTATAACTTCTTTTGTCTCGTCATTCATCTTTTCCACCACTTTATCTGTCTCTTCACTTTCTTCAGTCGTTCTTTTCTTCAGTTGCTCTTTTCTCGATCATAATATCCGCTGCCACTCGAAATCTATTCATAGCCGAGTATATCATGCCGCATCATACTGTAGAAGGGCAAAAGCACCTTGACGCTATTCTAATATATCAGTATAATCTATAAGATACATTTTTTGAAGTTATTTTGCCAATTATGTAAAATGGCATTTGCGTCAAATACTTTTATCGAATACTTTAATCAATGCTTTTGCAGATACTTTAATTGAAACATAGTATAGAAAGGATTACACATATGTGGATAGCTGATGGATGGAAGGATTACGAAGTTATAGACTGCTCGGACGGAGAAAAGCTGGAGCGCTGGGGCAAATATACCCTGCTCAGGCCAGATCCGCAGGTTCTGTGGAGCACTCCTAAGAAAAATCCGTCATGGAATAAACTCAACGGTCACTATCACAGAAGCAACAAGGGTGGCGGAGAATGGGAATTCTTCAGTCTGCCAAAGCAGTGGACCATAAATTACAAAGAGCTCACATTCAATCTGAAGCCGTTCAGTTTCAAGCACACCGGTCTCTTCCCTGAGCAGGCGGCAAACTGGGACTGGTTCAGCGAATTGATAAAGAATTCTCCAAAGAAAGACATTAAGGTCCTCAACCTGTTCGCCTATACCGGCGGAGCAACATGTGCAGCCTCAAAGGCCGGCGCCGCAGTCACCCATGTCGATGCCTCAAAGGGCATGGTAACCTGGGCAAAGGAGAACGCCGCATCATCAGGGCTCTCAGATGCACCTATCAGATGGATAGTAGACGACTGTGTGAAGTTTGTAGAGAGAGAGATTCGCCGAGGCAACAAATACGATGCGATCATCATGGATCCTCCTTCATATGGCAGAGGGCCAAAGGGTGAGATATGGAAGATCGAGGAGAAGATTCACCCATTCATAAAGCTCTGTAGCCAGCTGCTCTGCGACAAACCGCTTTTCTTCCTTGTGAATTCATATACAACAGGTCTTGCACCTGCTGTACTGACATATATGATATCCACAGAGGTTAAGAGCAAATTCGGCGGACATGTGATCTCCGATGAGATCGGACTTCCCGTGACCGAGACTGGTTTTGTTCTTCCTTGCGGTGCCGCGGGTAGATGGCAGAAGTAGCAGGAGTAGCAGACTATTAATATCCAAAAGGGTCTGAGCAGACTTGTTTTTAGATCATATGCTTAACACAATATGCAAAATGCAAACGCGGGTATACATGGCAACAGAAATATTTCTGTTATCATTCATACCCGCGTTTATGTAGTTTCATTAATATGAGCAATTCAATCTGTGTCTCTTCTTATGCCCGCACTTTCGGCAAATTGGCATCATACTTGTTACAGTCAACACCATATGTATTATTCACCCATCTCACAAGATTGACTATGTTCACATCATTTATACGAACTCTTCTAGATGAAACTCTTATGCTGCAAACGCATATAATCAATCCCATGTTCTATATGTCCTTCAAAATATTGCATTTTTCACAGGAGCACTCTAATCCTACATTTTTTATACTATACCGTCACATCCGAATACTCTAGACGAATTACCTTCTCAAGATCCTTCGGCGCTATCTCTATCTGATACCCAACCTTGCCCGCGCTCACATACATCTTATCAAGTTTCTGTGCACTTGCATCTATCGTGGTTCTGAAGAACTTCTTCATACCAATTGGTGAACAGCCGCCATGTATATATCCGGTAAGAGGAAGAAGATCCTTCGACTTTAACATATCTATCGACTTCTCCCCAACGGCTTTCGCTGCCTTCTTGAGATCAAGTTCTTCTTTCACCGGAATTACAAATACATAATTTGCCCCGGACTTTGCGACCGTCACAAGCGTCTTGTACACATATGCTGGATCCTGTCCGAGTATGGCTGCAACTTTCTCGCCATTTGTCTCGCCCGTTTCAACATAGCAATAATGATTATATTTTATCTTCTTGCTGTCGAGTATACGCATGACGTTCGTCTTTTCCTCTGTCTTTGCACTCTTCTTATCCTTCATGATATATTGCCATCTCCTTGTATATCCGCCGATTGTAGTTTAGAGCCACTTTATCTTATGCGGCTCATAATCTTTTGTATCACGCGTGTTTGGCCTTTAACATACCTTATCTATCTTCCATCGGCAGATATTCTCTGTGTGTTCCCACGTATTTATATGCAGGTCTGATGATCTTGCCCGCATTCACAAGCTCCTCTATTCTGTGGGCTGACCATCCAGCTATACGCGCAATTGCAAATATAGGTGTGAACAGCTCGATAGGTATTCCAAGCATACTGTACACAAATCCACTATAAAAATCTACATTGGCAGATATAGGTTTGCCGCTTCGCCTTCTGGCAGCCAGCAGTCTTCCTGATATCTGTTCAACTGATCTGTACAGCTCAAATTCCTTTGTTCTTCCCTTTTCCTTTGCAAGTCTCTCGGCATATCCCTTGAGTATTCTGGCACGTGGATCAGAGTTCGTATACACCGCATGTCCCATTCCATAGATAAGTCCGGAATGATCGAATCCCTTCTTGTCGAGAAGTCCTGTGAGGTACTCTTCAAGCTCAGCTTCATCTTCCCAGTTCTTCACATGTGTCTTGAGGTCATCAAACATCTGCTGTACCTTGAGGTTAGCACCGCCGTGCTTTGGGCCCTTTAAAGATCCAAGCGAGCTGGCAACAGCCGAATATGTGTCTGTACCCGTGGATGATACAACGTGTGTCGTAAATGTCGAGTTATTTCCACCACCGTGCTCCGCGTGTATAACAAGACATATATCAAGAACCTGAGCCTCAAGCTCAGTATACTTCTTGTCTGTTCTTATAAGTCTGAGAAAGTTTTCCGCAGTAGAAAGCCCCGGCTTTGGATTGTGTATTACAAGACTCATATCATGGAAATAGTGCTTATAGCCCTGATAACCGTATGCAGCTATGATTGGGAACTGCGCTATAAGTTCCATGCACTGGCGAAGTACATTCTCTATCTTTATGTCGTCCGGATTGTCATCGTATGAGTACAACGTAAGTACACATCGCTGAAGAACATTCATCATGTTCTTACTAGGCGCCTTGAGTATCACATCTCTTGTAAACTTTCTAGGAAGCTCTCTATAGCATTCCATCAGCTCTACAAATCTTTTAAACTGCTGTTCATTTGGCAGTTTACCGAATAAAAGTAGGTAAATAGTCTCCTCAAATCCGAACTTGCTGCCATGAAAGCCTCTTTCAAGGTCTTCCACATTGTACCCCTGATAATACAGGCGTCCGTCAGTTGGTACTCTCTCACCATCCACAACATCATAGCCTATGACATCTGATATCTCCGTCAAACCTGTAAGGACTCCCTTTCCTGTAGAATCTCTGAGTCCTCTCTTTACGTCATAGTTGACATAGAGGTTCTGGTCTATCTTGCCGGATTCATTGCAATAACCCGCAAGCTCACCAAGTATTCTGTTATATTCCTCGCTATTCTTCTCCAAACCTCATGTCTCCCTTCTTATTCTATATACTTTTATATACAAATTTGCTAACTTCACACAGTTTACCAAAAAAACTCCGTTTTCGCAAGAAAGACAGCAATAAAATTGATTTATTACTGTCTTTTCTGCAAAGATATTATTTTTTCTGATTCCACTAATTCTACTTTTTCCACTTTATTTCCATACCTATACACGGCCTATATCTCTATAATATATCTCTCATAGGCATTGATGATGGTCGTGTCATGATACTTTGACTCCCTCACAAAGTCTCTGCCATAATTGATATGGACATGTCCGTGTACAAAATACTTCGGCTTATACTTTTCCATGAGCATCCTGAAGCATTTGAAACCTGTATGTGGTATATCTTCAGAATCATTTATCCTGTATGCAGGGGAATGTGTTACCAGAATATCAAAACCTTTTTTCCACATTATCTTTGGTCCCAATTTTCTTATTCTTTTTCTCATAGCGCGTTCTGAATATTGATGGTCAGCGCCGCCATATTTGTACTCCATGGATCCGCCAAGTCCCAGGATCCGAACACCCTTGTATTCATATAATTTCCCATCTATACAGGTGCACCCCCCGGGAGGCGTGTCCTTATAACACACATCGTGATTTCCATGCACGTACAGTATCGGCACACTGCTGAATGTTGCGAGGAATGACAGATAATTCGGTGACAGATCGCCACACGAAATTATCAGGTCTATCCCCTCAAGCTTACTCTTATCAAAAAAATCATATAAATACTTCGACTCTTCATCCGCCAACAATAATATCTTCACGTAATTTTACCCCTGCACTATAAAACCCTACTTTACATCCGGAACCGACTTGAGTTCCAGGCTCTCTGGTGTATCTACACCCTGAAGAGCCACAACATTCTTAGCATCATCAACCAGATCATCATCACCCGGCAGCATTCCGACTACATTCTCTGCCAGCCAATCCATCTTGAGTATATCCTCATGAAGCATCGCTCCATCATCCTCATTCCTGACAATACCATTCTGAGATGTAAGCTTGCCACTAAACGGAGTGACAGCCCCCTCTCTTATAAGCTCACTCATCATGGATATAAGCTTCTTCGTTCCTGACGGAAGATGCTTTGAACATATAACATCAACAATCCCTGCTGACATTCCCCACCAATAGCTGACTGCATTGGCTGTTTCATTCTTCTCTTCCTGTTTCCAATTGCCTTCCAATATCGACCTGAGGATTCTCTCGTAGAACGCTCCCCAGTTATAAAAAGGCATGGCTAAATTCACAACTTCTCCATTCTGGTCATAATGATACAATCCAAAATTACGTGATGCATCATCTGGCATGATCATATCTCTATCCGAAATATATGTTATTCCATTTTTCTCGAAAAATTTCTGTGGATCCGCGCCCTTGACTTTTGTCCACTGCAGATATATCTTTGCTCTCGGATTAACCATTCTGGCACCTATGGCAAATGCATTGATATTCGCTGTAGTTCCAAATATCGGATAATCAGCCACATAGCCTATCTGTCCATCTGCGCACAGACTTCCTGCGATCATTCCTGTCAGGAACTTAACCTCGTACATTCTGGCATAATATGTTCTGACATGGCTGTTTGCAAGACTCAGTGAACAATTGAGTATCTTTATCTCAGGATGGAGTACTGCTACTTTAAGTGCTTCAGGCAGCATCTCCGGACCTGTAGTAAATATGACATCATACTTCTCATCGACCAGTCTGTTTAGGCACTCCACAAGCTTTGTCTGTGTATCCACATTGCAGAAAGTTCTGCTGTCCACAGAATCACCAAGCTTATTTTCCATATCCATTCTACCCAGTTCATGGCTGTATGTCCATACCGAGTTAGCCGGGGTTTTGTCATATACAAATGCCACCTTCAGATTGGATGGACCTGATGGTCTGATAACCATATCTAGGATTGATTTCTTAGGTTCAACAGGATCAAGCTTAGGCAGAACAGTCTGGTCTTTTTTGGTGTTTACCAGAATAATCTCGTTCCATATCTTGTCAACACTATCCTTTACCTGAGCTGCTGACATCTGTTTCAAGCTCTCGTAACCATAAACATTGAGAAATACAAGCATGGCATCATCGACAGTGATCGTCAGATCTTCACTGCCCTTCTTTGCCAGATATGCCTTCTCAAATGCAAGATGCGCCGAGTTGAAATCAAGCCTTTCATCCTCTGTAAAATTGGAATCCTTTGTGATGCCTATACGTTCCCTCAGCTTATCATATCCGCCAAGTTGTGAGAAATAGACATAATTGATTCCTGTCTGCTTATGGAAATCTACAAATTCAAAATATATCTTATTTTCAAGAGAGTCGGTCTTTCTAGGAATCTTTCTCGTCACCATGGCTGGTACAGAATCCGCTCCAAAGTACTTGAGCACACTCACTCTCTTATTGCCTTCTACTACATAAAACTTGTTCATGTATTCATACACCTTTATAGGATCATGAATACCTTCCTCTATATGTGACTCACACAGGGCTGCCCATTTCATTCCAAACTCTGTGTGATATTCCAAAATAGGCATAAAATTACTTGCAAACGCCGTCGTTCTTGCCGCAGTCGCAGTACCTACCACTCTGTCTAGTGATATTGTCTGGAGCCCGAGATTCACTTCACCAACTGTATCTGATGGTGATATTATCTCATCCAGGACCGGAAGATATGGATATTCATTTTTTGCCACTGCTGCCTGATATCTCTTCTCACCAAGCTTCTGAGCTTTTAAATATTCGTTTGCTGACATATTATCACTCTCCTTATTTCAAGACCATATAGTAATACTATAAAATTCAATATTCAAGGCTTTGTTAACCAAGATCTACTTATGGCAATGTGCTATATTCCACCATTTCATAAATCTCTTTGGTAATATATCTAACTTTCCAGTCTATCCCCTGTCTCTTATACACATCTCCGAGCCCACGAGACGCGTAGTAATCTCGT
>URJU01000091.1 GCA_900548315.1 uncultured Coprococcus sp.
GCCTGTAGCATTCCCTGCGTATATCCCACATTCCAAGTCGTTCAAGCTGAGATTGCGCAAGCTGCTTTTCCTTTCTGCCATAAAAAGGACGTGCTCCGCACTTAGGCAGCGTTCCCGACAAAGCCACCTCCCATACAGTCGCAGGGAAATCCTTCTGCACAGGTGTCTGCTGCGGCAGATAGCCTATATCACGCGATGTCAGATCATCGCCAAACTTTATCTCTCCTGAAACCGGTTTCAGCAGCCCAAGTAAAGTTTTTACCAAGGTACTCTTTCCCGCTCCGTTCTCTCCAACTATACAGAGATAGTCTCCCTTGTCTATACTGAAATTAAGACCTGACGCAACTGATCTTCCGTCGTACCCGACTGCCAGATCTTTACACGTTATATATGACATTTGTTTTCTCCTATTCCTTTAAACATCAGTCCATCTAGTTAAGCCGCAATTAATTTAACGCCTGAGACAGTACATTCAGGTTATCTTCCATCACGTTCAGATATGTCTCTCCATCAGCCACAGCCTCTGCGGTTACAGACTGCATTGAGTTCATTGTCAGTATCTCCTGATTCTTTGACTCGGTCGCGTTCTTTATCGACTCTGCTATATTGTGATCCGTGCCCTCTATCGTCAAAATAACTGGGAGCTTTAAATCGTCCGCCTTCTGTGCAAGAAATGTTATAGTCTCAAAGCTTGCCTCCGATTCAGCGCTGCATCCCACAAATGCAGCATAGTAAGTAAGCCCATAATCATCCGCCATATATCGGAAAGGGAATCTGTCGCCAAACAGAATCGCCTGACGTTTTCCCTTAGATATAGTAAGCGTATATCTTCCGTCAAGATCATTGAGCTTATCCACGTACTTGCCTGCATTCTCCACATAATCTTCCTTATTTGCCGGATCAATCTCCTGTATATTTTCAGACAAAACATCAGTAAGTGTTACCGCATTTCTCAATGATAGCCACACATGCTCATCATTCTCAGGTCCTTCCCCTTCTTCGGTTTCCTCTTTCTCCTCTGCCTGCATGCCTGGAACTACCTCTTCGACTTTGACTGCAGTTCCCAAAGCGTCAAGCATGTTTACAACCTTCATATCCTTATTAGTCGCTTCTTTCAGGGCACTATCCACCCAGCCATCAGACTCACCGCCAACATACACAAACATATCTGCGTCAGCTATCTTTGCTATATCCTCTGCAGTTGGCTGATAGCTGTGAAGATCCGTGCCCTGATCAAGCAGCATAGTAAGCTGAAACTTGTCGGAATCATCGCCTATAATATTGCGGATCCAGTCATACTGAGGAAAAGTCGTACATACAATGCTGTACGCCGCAGCATTTGCCGCATTTTCAGGCGCACTGCCCCCCTTCTGATCAGAATCTGCTGCCGTCATTGATGCTCCGCAGCCACAAAATACTGAAACAGTAAGTACCGATGCCATAACAAGGCCAAATATTCTATTTTTCATAATGATCAATAAACCTCCGAATTGATTGATAAAATTGACAGGCATATTTTGATGCCTATAATTGGGTAAATTTAATAAACTGCCTCTAGATCAAAAACACCAATAATAAGTATTCGCCCTTATCTTTAGATGTATTTCCAGACGCAATTCTCAGTCAATATCCGTACTTTAAATCAATTCAGCAATTCCACCTTCAGAGAAACGAGCGTATCGGTACAATACTCGTGGGTATACACCAATACAACTCCAAGTGTGAACACACTTAAGAACGCCAGGAACACTGGCGTAGTTGACATTGTCTTTATATTTGAAAGGAACTGTGCAGCCTGCTGCAAATGCATACATATAGGACATTCCTGCCCCGTACAGTCATGCTCCACATTGCGCGCAATATAGCCGTAAGAGAAAAGTACTCCTGATACAAAGAACACTATAAGAATCCATGACATTATTCTCTTTTTACTCATTCTGCACACCTCCTTTTCTTGCTTATAAAATTCTGGGATATATAGTTTTCGTTGTGACCATAACGACACAATTCCATCTGTAACAATCACGTTTAGTTTAGACTACAGCGACTCCACAACGCCTCTGACAATCTTTGCAAATACCACATATCGACGATCTGTCACAGTCAATCATAAATCCATACCTCTCCTGAACTCCTTTAGCTATGTGATTCATGGTATCGCAGTCAATATGTATGACTCTTCCGCACTTAACACACTGCATATGAAGGTGTTCGTGACAACTATGATCAGCCTTTTCCATTCTATACATACTTGAACCACCATCAGCACTCTGATACTTTATCAATTTGTCCTGGGTAACCATGCGGTCAAGATTGCGATATACAGTTGTTGTATTCGCATCTATGCCATTCTCATCCAAATACACACTTACATCAGACGCGCAAAACCCTCTGTCCTGCCTCTCAGTGGCAAATGCCTCTATAGCCTGACTTATTCTCGTTTTATACTCCCTCGCCATAATATTCCTCTTTTTCGAATTTGCAAATCATTTGCATTTTACTGTATAATAAATGGCTTTTAACTTTATGTCAACTCTTTTTTATATAATTAAACCTGATCTGTATACCCGCACATATTAAAACCGGATGGTCTGAACCATCCGGCAAAACTATTCATTCCGCATATTTATCACTTTTCCATCACTACTATCTTGTTTGATATATTGCTGACAAATGGTATTTTGCCAATGACTTTATATACCGGTATGAACTCAGCCATTCCTTCTACAAGACTGTGCTGTTCTATGTATCTGTATTTCGGTATGATCTCCGCCAGCTTCTTTCCATTTGGCACGCCCCAGGAGAACCTGGCATGGCTTCCATGGATGGATTTCTCCTTGATATGCTTTGCCATGAACGGAGCCATAGTCTCTACGAACACCGTAGCATGAGTAAATTTCCTGCCTATTATGTCGAATATTTTCTTCACATCAGCTTCTGTGAGATACATCGTAAGCCCTTCTATGATGACCAGCACAGGTTCACCTGCATACTCTACCATGTCAGTCCATTTGCCGTCCATGGCGGATTCCGCTATCTGGTACACCGGTCCGTCCTCCTGCAGGAACTTTGCCCTTACAGTCATGGTCTCCGGGAGATCAATGTTGTACCAGCCTTTATATCTGCCCTCATTTCTGTAACAGCGGGTATCAAGACCGCAGGCGATATTCACAACCACAGCACCCTTGTGCTTTTTCAGGTATTCTGATACAAGCTTATCAAGCACTATAGTTCTAGCTATGACTCCGCTTCCCATCGCCAGATCCTTGTCCGCCAGTGAAAAGTCATAATCCAGACTGTCAACTATCTCTATGGCCTTGCCATCGTATATGGCATGATCCGGTTTTCTCGATTCCTTCGCTCTGGCATAGAGTGTCTGGAGCATCGTCTCTGGGACTCCCGTTATGTCTACTTTTGATCTGCTTACTGTATCGTTCTGTGTGCTAACCATTTTTTCATTTCCTCCTGTCTTTTAATTGTGCAAACGCATGAGACGTTTGCGTGCTTCACAACATGTCGTCAAGCGTAGCTTGATGACCTGCGCGCACATCAGTGCGCTTCCTCTGCCGGAATCCTCCCACTTACGTGGGCCCCTCCTTATGAAATATAACATTTGTCTTGTTTTGTTATGTTCGTAAAAATAAGAGGTTCATCATCGATGAACCTCTTTCTTTAAACTCTCTATTAACTTTTCTGTACCGCCTGTGGCATGAATGCCGATCTTTTCTGTCAGATACATTTTCTTTTCCACATCTACATTCTCGTCCAGTATCGCCATGGCTCCTTCAAGCCGCATCTTCGCCAGCACGCGAACCAAAGTCTCATCCGGCTCGCATCCAAGCTGTGACCTGTAATATGCCGCAAATGAATGTCTCATGAACTCCTCAACCTTCTGGTGATAATTCTCATAGCAGCTGCCGTCAGCGCCATGCATGATGATCATTGCCTCTTCCCTGTGTGCCAGAAGGAATTGCATCATGATCTTATCTGCATCTACGCCCGTGCCGGGGTTCTCAATCTCCCCCTTCATAAGTTTTCCAAGCATGACCTCGTATTGATTCACAAGCGGTTCGAGTATCGCCTTGAACAATGCCTCTTTACTCTCAAATGAAAAGTAGAAGGCTCCGGTGGTAACTCCCGCACTATTGCATATTCTTCTAAGGCTTGCCCTCTGGTAGCCATTTTTAAGGAATTCCTCTTTACCTGTTTTTTTCAGTTTCTCTATCGTCTCACTGCGCTTGTCGTTTTCCATAACACATGTCATGTTAGCACAAACTAACCAATCTAACAACCACTTTTTTTTATGTAAAGTATTATTTGTAACGCCTTTCTTTACGCTCTGGCTTTTTTCCAGCTATCCACTAACTGACAGAGCTGTATTCTACTGCTTCTGCAGGTACTTCACCGGAACTGCTTTTGTAAGCCACACGCCATTCTTCGAAAGATAGAACTTATATCCATCCCTGTACATCTCTCCAGATCTTACAATGTACAAAACCGGTTTCCCATGTCGCTGTCCCACCTTAAATGCTGTGTCTCTGTCATTTGACAAGTGGACATACAGACGGCTCTTAGGCAGAAGTCCCTCTGTTTCTATATCCTGTACATACTTTTCACCCGTGCCGTGCCACAATTCTTCCGGCGGACTCACCTCGTCCAGCTCGACATCAACAGGTATAGAATGTCCCTGATTTGCTCTTATAAGAGTCTTGTCTTCGTTGAATGAATACCTCTGTTTCTTGTCAGCACGGACAATCTCTTCCAACATATCCATATCGATAGGGTGTTGTTCTCCAATACCAGACAACAGCTCGTCAACATTTGCCCAGCCATGCTCATCCAGACTGATTCCGATACTTTCTGGTCTGTGTCGAAGAATCAGACTCATAAAACGGCTGAGCTTATTTAAATATTTTTCATCGTATTCCACGCTCTTCTCCTCCAATCAACTACAATCATCAAGGTTCATTTGAGCCTTTTATTTGGATTATTTTTTCATAAATCACTTTACGATATCTGACAAACGTCAGCGCTTTTATAGGCATCTTCATCGTGAGCCAACGCTACATGCAAAATTCTTTAAGTAACTTTAACGTATTCTTTCATTAAGGTATTTCCCTACCGTCTCAAGCCCTCCAATTGGCACGCAAAACTTCTGGTCATGGTTCTTACATGCCTCATAGGTTTCCTCCAGATCAAACCAGCTCACGCCGTCCAGTTCTTCCTTCTGGATCGTCAGGTCTGCTATGTCAACCGGTTTCTGGTACACGAACACAAATGCCACCTCATTATCCCTGAACATTTTGCCGTGAAATTCCTTCTCATACTGTATTCTGAATGTTCCCGCAAAGTCAAGGTCAGAAGCCTCAGCCTTGATGCCAAGCTCCTCACCGAGCTCCCTGAGTGCCGACTCCATCGGTTCATCGCCTGCCTGTATATGTCCGGCAGAGGAAGTGTCATACCTTCCAGGAAATGAATCCTTATCCATCGACCTCTTCTGCAGAAGGACCTTATACCTGTCATTCTCTTTCTTCGCTATCCAGATATGGGCAGTCCTGTGGCATATGCCTTTTGCATGTGCCTCGCTCCTCTCCACTATGTCTCCAGTAGGGTTGCCCTGTTCGTCGCATATATCAAAAAGTTCCATTATTTTGTACCGTCCTTCTATTCCTACACCACCAGCCTCGCCTTCGCCCTGCCGGTTCTGTCCTTTTCCACCACGATCTGCTTGTCAATCTTCTCCTTGAGTTCAGTCACGTGCGATATTATTCCCACCAGCTTGCGTCCCTCGGTCACGCTGACCAGCGCTTTGTATGCCTGTGGCAAAGTCTTTTCTGTATCAAGGGATCCAAAGCCCTCATCCACAAACATGGTATCTATCTGAATTCCGCCAGCTGAGGCCTGCACCTCATCGGAAAGTCCAAGTGCAAGGGAGAGTGATGCCATAAATGACTCGCCCCCAGAAAGAGACTTAACGTCTCGTCTGCTGCCGTTGTAATGATCCACAACACAGAGGTCAAGACCGATCTGGCTTCTCTTGTCACTGCTGTCCGTCACACGGCTCAGTTCATACTGACCGTCTGACATCTTCAGGAATCTCAGGTTCGCGCGCTGAATTATCCTGTCAAAATACGACATCTGTATATATGCCTCAAGATTTATCTTATTCTTGCCGGATACATTCCCTGAGGCAGTGTCATAGAGTGACTTCACACTGACGTATTCCTTTTCTTTTGCCGAAAGTTCATCGGACTTCCTGCTTATATTCGCCATCACCGTTTCATTTGCGCGGATGCGGCTGTTTCCATCCTGCATGAAAAGTCTGATTCTTCCAAGCTCATTTCTTGCTGCGACTTTATCTTCCTCAAGCTTGTCAAGTTCAAGCTTCTCTGCTGACTCCAGCGTGTCTGTCAGAGCCTTTATCTGCCCCTCCAGCGTCTTAATATTCTGGATCACAGCATTATATCTCTTCTCAGAGGCGTCAAATGAATCCTGCAATTTCTTTGCTCTGCCAAGAATCTCGTTCATCTTCATTTCCGCCTCGCTCCGATTTCTGAATCTGAGTCCCGCGGCCAGTTCAGTCGCCTGTTCTCTGTCGGAGACAACCTTTGCTGTGAGCGCTGATATATTTCTCTCAAGCTCCACCAGCTTCACCTGCATACCGGCCAATGTTTCTTCCTCCTGAGGAAGTTTTGCAGCAAGCTCATCCCTTCTGCTGACCCTTTTGCGTTCAGCCTCGATCTGTCTGTCTGTATCGGCAATCTTCTCATTGTAATATCCTATATTCTTCTCAACCTTTTCCGGCAGACCGTCTATATCCTCCGGGGCGTCAAATTTCCTTCCAGCCTGCTCAATAATGCTGTTTCTGATCTCCGTAACACTGGCAAGCTTTACCTTTGCATCCGTAGCGCTGGCATTTGCCCTGTCGCGTGCTCTGTCCGTATCCTTCTTCGCGTCCTCTAACTGCGCATCTGTCGGAGCCTCCTTTGGCAGCGATGCAAGGATTTTGTGCTCCGTTGCACCACACACAGGACACGCCTGTCCCTCCTTCAAATCCTTTGCAAGGATTCCCGCCTGGGCATTCCTGTAGAGCGTGCTCATATGCTCATACATATCCTGCTTTCTGGTATACATCTCGTTATCAAGCAGATACTGCTTCTGTGCTTTGTCCACCGCCTGCTTTCTTCTGCTGTATTCCATGAGCAATCTGTTTATTCCGTTCAGATAGTCAATAGCGTCAGCCATCTTTTCCCTTGATGCCGTAAAAGCCACGATTTTCTCTCCCGCATCCGCAAGTTGCACCTGCTCCATTTTTAGCTTTCCTATGAGCTTCTGCTTGTCTGCCACAAGCGTTCTGCCCTTCTCTGCCTGCTGATTTTGCCTTTGCAGGCGCTGTTCTCCGCCTGCAATATTTCTTCTCTTTGCATCCAGTTTTTCATAGTCCGGAAGCTCGTTATTTATAACCGCCGCCTGCCTCTGGAGCTCTTTTGTCTCTGGAAGTGCATCCTTTGACCTGTTTAGCTCTGCCTCCGCCGCAGTTCTGTCATTCTGTACATTTGCAAGCTCCAAATGCGCCTTTTCAAGCTGTACTCTGGCTTTCTCTGTCTGCTGTGCCTTGCCTATCAGCGTGTCAAGTTCCCCAACCCGGGTCTCAAGTGTACCTATCTGTTTCTCATATGAATCCGTTCGTGCCTTCTCCGTTTCAATAAGCTTTCCGATAAGTGTGATCACCTCATCAATTGGCATCTGGCCGGCCTTTGCCTTTTGGACACTGAGCCCCAGAGGATCATCCTCTCCGCAGACTATTCCAGATATATACTGCTCTATACTCTTCTTCATATCGTCCCGTTCACTCTGAAGCTTTCTCGTCTCATCCTGAAGCCGCTTCTGCAGAACAAAATACCTTGATGTGTGGAAAAGTTTGCTGAATATCTTCTGCCTGTCACTGGACTCAGCCACCAACAGCTCCTTGAACTCACCCTGTGCAAGCATGGATATCTGTGAAAACTGTTCTCTGTCCACACCCATCAATTCCTGAAGGTATGAGTTGGCCTTTGTCCTGTTGGCGACGACTGAGTCATCCGGCAGATACAGTTCTACAGCTGCTTCCTGCAGGGTAGTTCCTTCACCTTTTTTCTTGCGTCTCTCATAAGAAGGATTTCTTTTAACCCTGTAAGTTTTTCCTATATGTTCAAATGTCAGTTCAACGTAGGTGTCTGTGTCCACATCCGCATACGTTGATCTCATCATCCTAGCATCACGACCTGTGCCACTCGGCTCATCATACAGCGCATAACCTGTCTCTTATACACATCTGACGCTGCCGACGATAAGGC
>URJU01000092.1 GCA_900548315.1 uncultured Coprococcus sp.
GCCTTATCGTCGGCAGCGTCAGATGTGTATAAGAGACAGCTATATATCTTTAGGACATTTTCTACAGTCTCATAGGTATTCCCTTATCCTGAAGATATCTCTTCAGATCTCCTATCTCAAGCTCTTTATAGTGGAAAAGTGATGCCGCAAGTGCTGCATCCGCTCCGCCCTCAGTCAGAGCGTCGTAAAAATGATCCTTTGTTCCCGCACCACCGGAGGCTATGACTGGAATATTCACGTTGTCTGCTATGGTTCTGGTGAGTTCTATGTCATATCCGGTCTTTGTTCCATCACAGTCCATGCTGGTAAGCAATATCTCTCCTGCACCAAGCTCTGCAGCCTTCATAGCCCACTCAACCGCATCTATTCCGCAGTCAATACGTCCGCCGTGCTTGTATATATTCCAGCCAGAGCCGTCATCACGTCTCTTTGCATCGATGGCAAGCACAACGCACTGACTTCCAAACTTGTCTGCCGCATCCGCTATAAGTGTAGGGTTATCTATGGCTGCTGAATTTACTGATATCTTGTCTGCGCCCTCTCTGAGTATTGCCTTGAAATCGTCCACTGTTCTTATTCCGCCGCCCACTGTAAATGGAATAAATATAGTCTCAGCCACACGTCTTACCATATCGACAACTATATTTCTCTGATCTGACGAAGCTGTTATGTCTAGGAATACAAGCTCGTCTGCACCAGCCTTGTCATAAGCTGCACCAACTGCAACCGGATCCCCGGCATCTATGAGATTTACGAAATTTACACCCTTTACAACTCGTCCGTTCTTCACATCAAGACATGGTATTATTCTCTTTGTATGCATGATCTACACCTCCAGGTCGATAAAATTCTTCAGTATCTTAAGTCCAACCTCTGAACTCTTCTCAGGATGGAACTGACATGCAAATACATTGCCGTGCTCCACAGAGGCATGAATCTGAGTTGAATAGAATGTGGATGCTGCTACATCCTCCGGATTTTTCGCCTTCAGATAATACGAATGAACAAAGTATACATACGGGTTCTCAGGAAGTCCCTTAAAAAGTCTTGCTTTTGGATTTACCTCAAGATTGTTCCATCCTATCTGTGGTATCTTGAGCCCCGGCGCATCCGGTATACGAAGAATCTCGCCGTCTAAGATTCCAAGTCCTGTGGCCTCCGGCGACTCCTCGCTGGTCTTGAACAGAAGCTGAAGTCCAAGGCATATTCCAAGAAATGGCTTGTCTGCATCCACAACATCATAGATGACATTCTCAAGTCCATACTCCCTGATCTTATTCATGGCGTCTCCGAAACTGCCAACTCCCGGAAGGATAACCTTGTCACTAGCCATGATCACATCTCTGTCCCTTGTTATGACAGCATCCTCGCCGAGATACTGAACTGCCTTCTCAACACTTTTTATGTTACCTGCATCGTAATCCAAAATTGAAATCATCTGTTTTTTCCTTTCAAGTCAATTTTCTATTTGTCACTGTTATCTCTACGGGATACGATCATTATTTAATGCTTAAAACCTAAGCTTACTTCCCTTGCCGCCGCGCTTGCCAGGCTTGACTCTGGTGAAGATTATCTCATTGTCTCCAACCTTGAAGGTATCCTTTGTACTTCCCACAAATACCGACTCAAGGACATCCTCGCCCTCAAGATTTATAAGTTTGACTCCCGCTGCGCCCTTGCCCTTTTCAGGGATCTCGGAAACGTCAACTCTAATATAATATCCCTTCTCTGACTGGGCAACAATAAAATCACCATCCGAAAACTTGCCTATGTAAATAATTTCATCTCCAGCCTTCGATGCATTCGCAGCACGCCTTGTGGTGTCAAATGCTGAACCGTCGACTACCTTGGCAAGTCCCTGCCTGCTCACGAACAACAGCTTGTCAGACACAAAATGCTCTATACAGTCCATAAACAGAATGTTCTCGTCACCGTTCATATTGCAGAACTCAAATACCTGTATTCCCTTGTCGGCAAGACGTCCTATGAGGCTGCCGCCACCCTTCTTGCTTGTGTTCTTCTTTGCCTGCAGCTTGATTATATCGGCAACCTTTATTGTATATACCTGATTATTATCTGCAAATACCGCTATCCTGTCAAGATTCTGACACTTTACTGCAAATCTATAATCACGATTTATCTGCTCTGTATTCTTCTCGTATACATTTGCATCTACAACCTTGATGTAATAGAATCTATCGAGAAGTACAGCCACATCTGTAGCCACGACCTCAGCCTTCTTCACAACAACAGTTCCATAGTTATGGATCTGAGTCCTTCTAGGTATGGCATACTTTGCCTTGATCTCAAGCATGTCATCTATCATCTGCTGCTTCATTGCATCTCTTGACTCCATGAGCCTTGTATACTTCTTGATGAGTTTCTCAGCATCAGAAAGTTCCTTCTTGAGGGCATTGATCTCCAGACCTATAAGTTTCTGAAGTCTCATGGCAAGTATCGCATCCGCCTGTTTCTCTGTGAAACACAGGAACTTTGCGTCCGCCTCTGAGCCCTTGAATCTGAACTTAACGTTTGATGTATCGCCGTGCATGAGACACGCCTTTGCATCTGCAACCTTTGTACTTCCGCGGAGTATCTCTATGATCAGGTCTATGCAATCGACAGCTGTAAGGAGTCCCATCTTGATCTCTCTTATCTCCTCCTGCTGTGCTAGAAGCTTTCTATATTTCGTGTCATACAGACCATACTTGAAATCTGTGTACACCTTAAGTATCTTCTTGAGTCCCATGACCTCTGGCTTACCGTTGTTGATACAGTTGATATTTACGCCAAATGTATCCTCAAGAGCTGCTTTCTTATATAATATATTGATAATATTCTGTATCTCTTCATCAGAAGTTCCCTTCTTCACATCGATACACAGACATTCACCATTCTTGTCTCCTCTGTCAGCGATATCCACGACCGCAGGAAGCTCTCTGTTTCTTACAAGTTCGGCAACAGTGTCCAGAAACTTTGCAGTTCCTCCAATCATCGTATACGGTAGTTCAGTGACACAGATACTCTTTCTTCCGTATCCAATATCCCTGACCTCTACCTTGCCTCTCACCTTGATCTTGCCAAGTCCTGTAGCATACACATTGTACAGTTCTTCTGGTGTGGCATTGATGATTCCACCTGTGGCAAAATCCGGTCCCGGCATGAGCGCAAGCAGATCCTCAAGCTCTATCTCAGGATCATTCAGATATGCAACCGTGGCATCTATAACCTCACCGAGATTGTGTGTAGGAATATTTGTCGCCATTCCTACGGCTATACCGGTTGAACCGCTCACCAGGATATTTGGCACCTGGAAAGGCAGGAACGTAGGCTCCGTCTCCGTTCCGTCAAAGTTCGGTATGAACTGATCCTTGAAGAACGGAAGATCCTTCATACACACATCCTCTGTATACTTGGATATACGTGCCTCAGTGTATCGCATGGCAGCCGCACCGGAGCCGTCCACCGCGCCAAAGTTGCCGTGTGGATCAACAAGCGGTATCGGCAGTTTCCAGTTCTGTGCCATATTTACAAGTCCTTCGTATATAGAGCTGTCTCCGTGTGGATGGTATTTACCCATTGTATCTCCGACTATTCTCGCACACTTTCTGTGTGGCTTATCGGAGCCTGCTAGACCGTCCAGCGAATAAAGTATTCTTCTCTGAACCGGCTTTAGTCCGTCCCTTACATCAGGGAGAGCTCTCTCTGTTATAACCGACATGGAATAGTCCACATAGGACTGTCCCATCTCGCTCTCATAATCTACGTTTAATATCTTTTCCGACATGATCTATCCCTTTCATCATACAAACTGTGAAAACACGCTGTGCAGTATTTATCAAATATAACTCTATATAAGCTTAAATATCGAGTACAGCATCCGCACTGTGTGTCTCTATGTACTCTCTTCTAGGTGCAACCTCAGTTCCCATGAGCGTCTGTGTGAGCTGATTTGCCTCAATACGGCTGTTCACTGATACCTGCTTTAAAAGTCTCGTCTCCGGATTCATGGTCGTCTCATAGAGCTGATCTGCGTCCATCTCACCAAGACCCTTGTATCTCTGTATCGTAAACTTGTTCGTGTGTGTCTTTCTATACTTTGCGAGCTCATCATCTGAGTACAGATATTTGATGTTCTTGCCCTCGCCAACCCTGTAGAGAGGTGGGATAGCTATGTATATATGTCCCTCGCTGATAAGGTCGGGATAGAATCTGTAGAAGAATGTCAACAGAAGTGTCGCTATATGGGCACCATCCACATCGGCATCCGTCATGATGATTATCTTGTCATAGTTCAGCTTGCTTATGTCAAAATCGTTGCCGTAGCCCTGCATGAAACCACAGCCAAATGCATTGATGAGTGCCTTGATCTCAGCATTCTCAAGCACCTTTGCAACAGGTTTCTTCTCCACATTGAGTATCTTGCCTCGAAGTGGGAGGATTGCCTGATATTTCCTGTTTCTCGCGGTCTTTGCCGATCCTCCCGCCGAATCTCCCTCGACTATGAATATCTCACATTTGGACGAATCCGAGGACTCCTGCTTTGCAAGCTTGCCATTTCCTTCAAATGAAAATTTGTTGATATTGATCTTGGACTTCTCAAGTGCCTTTCTCTTGGAGAGCGCCACCGCCCTGTCTACAATATCCTTCAGCACATCATAATTTCTATCAAAATAAACTGTGAGCTGTTCCTTTACAATATCATCCACAGCCTTTGACACATCCGTGTTGGAAAGCTTTGTCTTGGTCTGTCCCTCGAACTGAGGATCAGGATGTTTCACTGATATGATCGCCTGCATTCCCGATCTTATATCTGCACCTGTGAGATTTGAATCCTTCTCCTTCAAAACTCCAAGCTCATTTCTGGCATAATTGTTGATGAGCTTTGCAAATGCCGACTTGAATCCCGTCACATGGGTTCCGCCTTCAGGGTTTGTGATATTGTTGGTGAATCCAATGATATTCTCCTCGCCGTCCTCCGTCATCAGAAATACGATATCAGCAGCAATTCCGTCCTTCTCTCCGGATATTGCTACAACCGGTGATATATGTGTGAGTCCCTGTGATATATCCTCAACAAATGCTGAAAGACCTCCCGGCTGATGAAATATTATAGGCTCCTCGCCGTCCCTCTTGTTCTGAAATGTGATCGTAAGATTCGGATTCAGGTATGCTGTCTCCTTGATCCTCTGCTTGATGGCATCCGCCTTGAACTTTACTGTCTCAAATATTGTATCATCAGGATAGAGTGTAACCGTTGTACCGGTTCTCTTTTCCTTAAGTTTTGTCTTTGGAAGCATACCGTCAACCAGCTCAGTTGTCGGTATTCCCTTCTCATATGTATCGTGATAGAGGTAACCATCTCTGGCTACATCCACTATAAGCTTGTTGGACAGTGCATTTACAACGGCAGAACCTACTCCATGAAGGCCTCCACTTATCTTATAGGTGGAGCTGTTGAACTTACCACCAGCATGCAAAACAGTGTATACAACTCTCTCAGCAGGTATCCCCTCCTGCTCATGAATATCAACCGGAACACCTCGTCCATCGTCAGAAACCGTTGCCGAACCATCCTCATTGATGCTCACCCATATGTTGTTGCAATATCCTGCCAGATGCTCATCAACTGAGTTGTCTATAAGCTCCTGTATGAGGTGGTTCAGACCACTTCGTCCTGTATTGCCGATGTACATTCCCGGTCTAAGTCTTACCGGCTCAAGACCCTTTAGCACCTCAATATTTTTTGCACTGTATGACATAATCTTCTCCCATTTTATAGTATTTTTTACTCAACCTTTTTTTAATTTATTCTATTTGAAAATACATCAGAAAAAGGAAACCCCTAGAATTATAGCCTAAAAGTTTCCTTCTTGCAAAGTATTTATTGTTCAGACGTATTATCTACAGTATTATCCGGCAATAATTTCATATCATCATCGTCCTGTTTTATAAGGTCAAGATCAAAATAGAACACTACTCCATTTTCCACATTGTAAACGCCATAATTCTTATTATGCGCCGCCATGGATGCCGCCACTATAGAAAGTCCTATTCCGCTTCCGCCATACTCTCTGGTTCGAGCTTTGTCCACTTTGTAGAACTTGATAAATACCTTATCCAGTTCATCATCCGGAATATTTGGACCCTCATCATAGACAAATATCCTGAGATTACCTGTGATGACACCATCATCAACTTTCTGTGGAGCATCATATGCCTGACTGGCTGTCCAAATCTTCACCTTGCCATTATCTTTACAGTAATGCAACGCATTTGTAAAATAATTGGTAAATACCTGTTCTATCATGAACTCATCCGCATATACATTGCATACTTCCTTAAGTTCATCAGGAATCTCCACATCAGCTTGATTCTGTTCTATCAGGATCGATGATGCCCCAACTACATTTCTCATGAGGGCATTTATATCAAAAACTACCGGTTGAACTCTGTCAACACCAAATTCCAGTTCATTGAGATCAAGCAGCTGTCTTACCAGCTTATTCATCTTGCCAGCCTCATCCAATATGACATCGCAGTAGAACTCCTTGCTGTCCTCATCCTCTATGACATTGTCCTTCAGCCCCTCTGCATACCCCTGTATGAGTGCGATAGGCGTCTTCAGCTCATGAGACACATGAGACAGAAATTCTTTTCTCATCTCATCGATCTGGACCTTCTTGTCTATATCTGTCTGAAGTTTTGCATTTGCCTGCTGAAGCTCCGTAAGAGTATTCTTCAGCTGGTATGACATCTCGTTCATACTGTCCGCAAGTTCACCTATCTCATCATTTGACTCATGATCAACCTTCACATCAAGGTCAAGCTGTGCCATACGATTTGCAACAGATGCAAGGTTCTTTATCGGCTTTGCAACAGCATTGCTGATAAAATAGATCACGGCAAATCCAAGTATCGCAACAACCGAGAATACAAAGAAGAAGAACTTTAGTGATATAATTATCGTTGAGTCTACGCTGGAGATTGGTTTTCTGATTACAACCACAAAACCATTGTCAAGAAATCCTACCACATCATAATAGCTGTTTCCGGTATTTTTATCATTTGTTATCTGAATATCGTACTTGTCTGTCTTCTCGATCTGCTTTCTCTTGATCTTTGGATTGTCCGGGTTCTTTCCGCCACTATAATTAAAATAATCAGCTATAAACGACAGATTATTGTATACAGCCGCCTCCTCATTCACTGTGGTGTACACATGCATATTTTCACTGTCAAATATGAATATCATTGCACCCGACTGGTTTGTCACATCATTTGCCAGCTCTCTGCTGTCGATATCATTGTCCTGTCCAAACAGTTCATTACATGATTTGTATGTATCAAGCAGCATCTGTTCCATGCCATGATAGAAATACTTCTTGATAAAAAGCATGGTTATGGCACACGACATGACAACCATGAATAATATAGTCGCCGCAAGCGATAAAGTTATCTTTGTTCTGATAGAAGTTCTCTTTGATCCAGTCATCACTTTACCTCAAATTTATATCCCATACCCCATATTGTCTTGATATACTCACCCTTGTCACCCATCTTGCTTCTGAGTTTCTTGACATGGGTATCTATGGTTCTTGCATCACCAAAATAATCGTAATTCCAAACATTATTCAATATCTTCTCTCGGGATAGCGCAACACCCTTATTCATTATAAAGTACTGCAATAACTCAAATTCCTTGAAACTGAGTTCTATCGGCTTACCGTCTATAGTCACAACATGGGCTGACAGATCCATCTCAATCCCTCCTGCTGTGAGTTTTTCCTCTGAAGACGCATCAGTGGTTCTTCTAAGGATCGCCGCCACTCTTGCAACAAGTATCTTCGGGCTGAATGGCTTTGTTATGTACTCATCCACACCGAGATCAAATCCCTGAAGTTCATCTCTCTCATCAGCCTTGGCGGTCAGCATTATGACCGGAACCTGTGAGAATTTCCTTATCTCCTTAAGTGTTTCCCATCCATCCATCTTTGGCATCATGACGTCAAGTATGACAAGTGCTATATTCTTATCATTCATGAATATATCAAGTGCCTGTTCTCCATCTCCAGCCTCAAGAACAATATATCCCTCTCTGGTCAGGAAGTCTTTCACAAGTTTCCTCATCCTGCTCTCGTCATCAACCATAAGTATCTTTATCGAATCCATAGTATACCTCCGCACATATATTTATATCCACTTTCCTACAATATAACATTCTTT
>URJU01000093.1 GCA_900548315.1 uncultured Coprococcus sp.
GAGCCTTATCGTCGGCAGCGTCAGATGTGTATAAGAGACAGAAGTATACCTGTGGACGTACTGTCTTACCAGTCTGACCAACCTGAAGCTCCTTTGGTTTCCAGCCTGAATCAACAACTGCACGTGAGCATGATACCTGTCCGCCAAGTACCTCTGCGAGATCATCAAGAAGCTTGAAATTCTCTGCTGAACCAACTCCACGACCACCTGAAACAAGGATCTTAGCATCCATGATATCCTTGATATCTGAGATAGCCTTTGAGATCTCAAGGATCTCAACATACTTGTTGTTAGGTACGAATCCTGGATTGTACTCGATAACCTCTGCCTTTTTACCAGCTACCTTGTCAAGTTTCTGCATAACACCTGGACGAACTGTAGCCATCTGTGGACGGTTGTCAGGACATGCGATTGTAGCGATTGTGTTACCACCGAATGCAGGACGTGTCATAAGAAGCTGATTGTGTTTCTGCTCCTGATTTGGAAGTGCAACAAGAGGGAAATCACCGATCTCAAGTAATGTACAGTCTGCTGTAAGACCTGTAGCAACTCTAGCTGAAACTGTTGGGCCAAGATCTCTACCGATTGCTGTAGCACCAACTAAAACGATCTCTGGCTTGTACTCATTGATAACTGATGCAAGTGCGTGTGCATATGGCTCAGTTCTGTAATCCTTGAGCTCTGGATCGTCAACAACGATAACTCTGTCTGCGCCGTACTCTGCAAGCTCATCTACAAGACCCTTAACGTCTGAACCGATAAGTACTGCAGTTACCTTCTCATCAAGTTTCTCTGCAAGTCTCTTTCCTTCGCCGATAAGCTCGAAAGAAATACCACTTAACTTATTATCTACCTGCTGTGCAAAGACAAATACGCCTTTGTAGTTCTTCATTTCTTCTGCGTTCATTGCGCCCATTTTATTCACCACTTTTCCTTTACTATATTAGATTACATGCTTATCCTTTAACTTGCCAACAATATAGCTAACTGCCTCATCTGGAGAATCAGGAACAACCTTCTCGCCTGCACCCTTTCTTACCTTATCTGAAGCCTTAGCGATCTTTGTAGGTGAGCCCTTAAGACCGATGTTAGAATCATCAACATCAACAAGGTCTGCTCTGCCAAGTGTTGTGATTTCTGCATTAACTGCATCGAAGATTCCACCTGGAGTCATGTATCTTGGCTCGTTTAACTCAGAAAGTGCTGTTACAAGGCAAGGCATCTTAGCCTTTAACATATGATATCCGTCATCATACTGACGCTTAACGATAACTGCGTCTCCGTCAACCTTGATCTCCTGTGCATATGAAATTACAGGGATTCCAAGATGCTCAGCGATCTGTGGTCCAACCTGAGCTGTATCTCCATCGATAGCCTGACGACCTGTGATGATCAGATCATAATCAAGCTTTCTGAGAGCTCCTGCGATTGTTGTTGATGTAGCCCATGTATCAGCTCCACCGAGGACACGGTCAGTTACAAGAACGCCCTTGTCAGCTCCCATTGCGATTGCCTCCTGAAGAACATCAGCAGCCTTTGGAAGACCCATTGTAAGAACTGTTACCTCTGCACCATACTGATCCTTTAATCTAAGTGCAGCCTCAAGTCCTGCCTTATCATCAGGGTTCATGATTGTAAGCATTGCTGCTCTGTTTAATGTACCGTCTGGGTTGAACTGTACTCCACCCTTTGTATCAGGTACCTGCTTTATACAAACTATAACCTTCACGTTAAGTACCTCCTATATTACTTTAATAAGTTTGCAGAAATAACCATACGCTGAACCTCTGAAGTTCCCTCGTATATTTCTGTAATCTTAGCATCACGCATCATACGCTCAACATCGTACTCCTTGATGTAACCGTAACCACCGTGTAACTGAACACACTTTGTAGTAACTTCCATAGCAACCTCAGCTGCGTAAAGCTTAGCCATAGCTGCCTCTACTGAGTAAGAAACCTTAGCACCGCTCTGGTACTCATCCTTCTTTCTTGCTGCCTTGTATACGAGAAGCTTAGCTGCCTCGATCTTTGTTGCAAGATCTGCAAGAACGAACTGTGTATTCTGGAACTGAGCGATTGATCTGCCGAACTGCTTTCTCTCCTTAACATAGTTAACTGTTGTCTCGAGAGCGCCCTCTGCAATACCAAGAGCCTGAGCAGCGATACCAATACGTCCACCGTCAAGTGTATGCATAGCGATATTGAATCCCTTACCCTTCTGTCCAAGAAGTGCATCCTTTGGAATACGGCAGTCTGTGAAGATAAGCTCGTATGTTGAAGAACCACAGATACCCATCTTGTTCTCCTTTGTACCGAATGTAAATCCAGGTGTACCCTTCTCTACGATGAATGCTGAGATCTCCTTCATCTTTCTGCCACGTTTCTCAACGATACCAGTAACAGCGATGACAATATATACATCAGCCTCTTTACCGTTTGTGATGAAACACTTTGATCCGTTAAGTACCCACTCGTCTCCGTCAAGTACAGCCTTTGTCTGCTGTCCCTGAGCATCTGTACCAGCACCTGGCTCAGTAAGACCGAAAGCACCAAGCTTTCTGCCTGAGGCAAGATCAGGAACATACTTCTCTTTCTGAGCTGGTGTACCAAATGTTACGATAGGATCAACACAGAGTGATGTGTGTGCTGATACTATAACACCTGTAGTACCACAAACCTTTGAAAGCTCCTCAACGCACATAGCATATGTGAGAATATCACAGCCCTGTCCGCCTAACTCCTTAGAAACAGGAATTCCTAAGAAACCATACTTTGCCATCTTCTCAACTGTCTCTCTAGGAAATCTGTGCTGTTCGTCAATTTCCTGAGCAAGAGGCTTTACTTCATTCTGCGCGAACTCTCTGAATAAATTCTGCGCCATTTCATACTTCTTGTCTAAAGCGAAATCCATTCTAATTATTCCTCCATAAATATATTATATTACTTAGCACTATTACTGAGCATCAACTGGTGTCTTTGTACGATCAGCATTATATACATAGAATCCTCTGCCGCTCTTAACACCGAGATTGCCACCACGTACCATCTTACGAAGTAATGGACATGCACGATACTTGCTGTCACCTGTCTCATTGTACAGAACATCCATGATTGCAAGACAGATATCAAGACCTACGAAATCACCGAGCTCAAGTGGTCCCATTGGATGGTTAGCACCGAGCTTCATAGCTGCATCAATACCAGCTATATCTGATACACCTTCCATCTTAATGCATGCAGCTTCGTTGATCATTGGGATGAGGATTCTGTTTACTACGAATCCAGCAGCCTCGTTAACCTGTACAGGAGTCTTGCCGATCTCCTCTGAGATCTTAACGATTTTCTCTACAGTCTCAGCTGGTGTATTAACACCTGCGATAACCTCGATGAGCTTCATTCTGTCAGCTGGATTGAAGAAATGCATACCGATCATAGGACGTGTAAGACCATTTCCAATCTCTGTGATAGAAAGTGATGATGTGTTTGAAGCGAATACACACTCTGGCTTGCAGATCTTGTCAAGCTCAGCAAATGTTGTCTTCTTTACTTCCATGTTCTCGAAAGCAGCCTCAACGATAAGGTCGCAGTCTGCACATAAGTCTTCCTTAAGACCTGGAGTGATGCTGGCAAGAATACCATCAACCTTCTCCTGTGTCATCTTTCCTTTTTCTACGAGTCTTGCATAACCCTTAGCGATCTTGTCCTTACCGCCTTCAGCCCACTCCTGCTTGATATCGCAGAGTGCAACCTCGTATCCGTCAACCTGAGCAAATGCCTTAGCAATGCCCTGACCCATGGTTCCTGCACCAATTACGCCAACCTTCATTTTTATGTCCTCCTAAATCTTTTTTTCTGGTAAACATGAGAAATTCATGTACGTTTCGTTTAACATGCTACCATAATACTTATATCACACATTTAGGATGGTTTACCTTTATCAGATTCCCCACCCTAAATGTTAATATCAGAACTGTTAATTATTACTTATTCTGGAAAGGAACAACCTTAAGTTTCTTCTCCTTGTCTTTCTCAAGGAAATTGCCCATTCCTGCCTTCTGATCCTCTGTCTCGAAACAGTCACCAAAAAGTTTCTCCTCAATAACAATTGCCTGATCCATATCTACCTGTAAGCCATCGTTGATAGCCTTCTTGCAGTTTCTTACCGCAATAGGAGCGTTTGCTGCGATTCCGGCTGCCATCTTCTTAGCTGCTGGAAGGAGCTCCTCAAGTGGATAAACAGCGTTCACAAGACCGATTCTGTATGCCTCGTCTGCCTTGATGTTTCTTGCTGTGTAGATAAGCTGCTTAGCCATGCCTGCACCTACAAGACGTGCAAGTCTCTGTGTTCCACCAAAACCAGGTGTGATTCCAAGGCCGACCTCCGGCTGACCAAATATTGCATTCTCTGAGCAGATTCTGATGTCACAGCTCATTGAAATCTCACATCCGCCGCCAAGAGCGAATCCGTTCACTGCTGCGATAACTGGGATAGGGAATGTCTCAATAGCTCTAAACACATCGTTACCCTTCTTACCGAAAGCCTCTCCCTCTGCCTTTGTGAGTGTTGACATCTCACCTATATCAGCTCCGGCAACAAATGACTTCTCGCCGGCACCTGTAAGAATAAGACATCTTGTTGTATCAAGATCAACTGCCTTGAATGTTGCATCAAGCTCCTCAAGAACTGCACTGTTGAGTGCGTTCAGAGCCTTTGGGCGGTTGATAGTAATAATTCCTACATATCCATCCTGTTCGTATGTAACAAACTCCATGATATATCTCCTTTATCTAAAATTAGTCCTCGATTTTAACGACTGTTGAGCAACCCATTCCACCACCGATACAGAGGGTAGCAAGACCTGTCTTAGCACCCTTTGCCTGCATCTCATGAAGAAGTGTAACAAGGATACGGCATCCTGAAGCTCCAACTGGATGTCCAAGAGCGATAGCACCACCGTTAGGATTAACCTGCTTGTCAACATCAAATCCAAGATCCTTAGCAACTGCTACTGACTGTGCAGCAAATGCCTCATTTGCCTCGATAACATCGAAGTCCTCAATCTTGAGACCAGTCTTAGCCATAACCTTCTTGGTTGATGCTACAGGTCCGATACCCATGATTGAAGGATCAACTCCGCCAAGTGCTCCAGCTACCCATGTAGCCATAGGCTTAACACCAAGCTCCTTAGCCTTCTCCTCGCTCATAACAACGATAGCTGCAGCACCATCATTGATACCTGAAGCGTTACCAGCTGTAACAAATCCGTTAGGATTGATTGTTCTGAGTCTTGAAAGTGTCTCAACTGTAGTACCAGGTCTTGGTCCCTCATCCTTCTTGAATTCAACCATCTCTTTCTTCTTCTTTACCATAACTGGAACGATCTCAGCGTCAAATGCACCTGACTCCTGAGCTGCAACTGCCTTCTGCTGGCTCTTTGCTGCAAACTCGTCAAGCTCCTCACGTGTAAGACCCCACTGCTCACAGATATTGTCAGCTGTCTTGATCATGTGATAGTCATTGAATGCATCCCAGAGAGCATCGTTTACCATTGTATCTACAAGTACACCATTGTTCATTCTATAACCGAAACGACCCTTCATCATAGCGTAAGGAGCCATCGACATATTCTCCATACCACCTGCAACTACGATATCAGCATCTCCTGCCTCGATCATCTGTGCAGCCATGTTTACACAGTTAAGACCTGAACCACAGACAACGTTAACTGTAACAGCAGTTGTCTCGATTGGAAGTCCAGCCTTTATTGAAGCCTGACGTGCTACGTTCTGTCCCTGACCAGCCTGGATAACACATCCCATGTATACGTGGTCTACCTGATCTGCAGGAACTCCTGCTCTGTTGATAGCCTCCTTGATAACGATTGAACCAAGCTCTGCAGCTGGTGTTGTGCTGAGTGATCCACCCATTGTTCCGATAGCTGTACGACATGCGCCTGCTAAAACAATCTTCTTTGCCATTTTCAAATCCTCCATTTTAAAAAATTTTGTTTAAAAATTTTAGTGTGACATAAGACTACATATATAATAAATCTTTTTGATCGCCATATATTGTATATTTACATTGTTCACACAAAACAGTACATGACAATCTAAAGGTTCACACAATCTGCCATAATTCTAGCACAAAAGCATGTACCACGCAACAAAAAATGAACTGTTCAATATAGCTCAATATAGGGCTATTTCCTCTTGTGCCTTTTGTTTTCACTTTTATTTTCGCTTTTATTTCTTATATCATCTATATTTTTTCTGTTTTTCGAAACAATAGCTTTATTATTTTTGCATTTTTTGACATTATGCTTTGTATTATTCTTAAACATATTGTTCCTGCCAGATGTATGATCTCTGTCCTTTTCGGTTTTCACTTCCATTTTCCGAGGTCTTATCAGACATTTTTTATCAAAACCTATAAGATCCTGTCTTCCCGCCTTTATGAGTGCCTCTTTTACAAGATCATAATTTTCGGGTTTTCTGTACATCATGAGTGCTTTCTGCATTGCTTTCTCATGTGGATTATGCGGCACATATACCGGCTGCATTGTACGTGGATCGACTCCGGTATAATACATACATGTAGAGATGGTTGATGGGGTCGGATAAAAGTCCTGTACCTGTTCCGGCATATATCCTATATCCCGCACATACTCCGCAAGCTCCACTGCCTCTTTAAGCGTAGAGCCAGGATGCGACGACATCAGATAAGGCACGACAAACTGTTTTTTTCCAGTTTTATCATTTACTCTTTGGTATCTTGCTATAAAGCTCTCATATACACTGTTTTTCGGTTTTCCCATCATCTTAAGGACATTATCAGATACGTGCTCCGGAGCAACTCTGAGTTGTCCACTTATATGTTTCTCGCATAACTCTTTCAGAAACTCATCACTGCTGTCCGCCATTACATAATCAAATCGGATTCCCGATCTTATAAACACCTTTTTCACACCGGGAATAGCCTCAAGTTTTCTAAGAAGTTCAATGTAATCTTTGTGATCAACCTTCAAATTCCTGCACGGTTCCGGAAAAAGGCATTGTTTATTTGTACACACGCCATATTTATCCTGTTTTGCACATGACTTATGTCTAAAATTCGCCGTCGGTCCTCCTACATCATGTATATACCCTTTGAAATCCGGATCGTGAGTCATCTGCTCAGCCTCCCTTATTAAGGATTCATGGCTTCTGGTCTGGATAATCCTTCCCTGATGAAATGTAAGTGCACAAAAACTGCACCCCCCAAAACATCCTCTGTTGCTTGTCAGACTAAATTTGATCTCAGAAATTGCAGGAATTCCTCCTTTAGCCTCATATACCGGATGATAATTGTTCATATACGGAAGATCATACACATCATCCATCTCCATCTGTGTGAGTGGGTAAGCAGGCGGATTCTGCACCACATATCCCCTAGTACCATACCCTTCAACCAACGTTTTCGCTGAATACGGATCTGTATTTACATACTGAGTATAAAAGCTTCTTGCATACTCCAGTCTATCAGCTGTAAGACTATCGTAATTCGGAAGAATAATTGAATCGTCTGGTATATTTGATATATCCTTAGTCCTATAGCAGGTTCCTCTTACATAGGTTATATCTTTGACATCTATCCCACTGTCCAGCGCCTCCGCAATCTCTATCATACTGTGTTCGCCCATTCCATATGACAAAATATCCGCAGATGAATCCACCAGAATTGAATGTTTCAGCTTATCTGACCAGTAGTCATAATGGGCCATTCTCCTGAGACTTGCCTCAATACCACCTATTATAATGGGAACATCCTTATATGTTCTTCTTATCAGATTACAATACACGGTTGTTGCATAATCAGGTCTAAGTCCCATCTCTCCGCCCGGTGAATAAGCATCCTTCTGTCTTCTCTTTTTGGACACAGAATAGTGGTTGACCATCGAGTCCATATTGCCTCCGCACACCAAAAAACCCAGTCTTGGCTTTCCAAAAACATCAATGCTTTTGTCATTCTTCCAATCAGGCTGGGCTATTATACACACTTTATATCCATATCTTTCTAGCAATCTGCTGATGATCGCAGGACCAAACGACGGATGGTCTACATACGCATCACCTATGACATACACAAAGTCAGCCTCAGACCATCCTCTTTTTCTCATATCATCCTGTCTCTTATACACATCTCCGAGCCCACGAGACGCGTAGTAAT
>URJU01000094.1 GCA_900548315.1 uncultured Coprococcus sp.
GCCTTATCGTCGGCAGCGTCAGATGTGTATAAGAGACAGTAACTATATACATATATAAGTTATCATAAAAACGGAGGTTTAATAAAATGGCATACAAGATTCTTATAATAAATCCAGGCTCAACTTCAACAAAAATCGGTGTGTTTGAGGATGAGACACTTTTATTTGAAGAGACACTTAGACATACAACTGAGGAGCTTGCGGGATTCAACATGATTGTTGATCAGAAGGATTTTAGAAAGAAGGTTATCCTTGACGTTCTCGCTGAGAAGAACTTTGATATCAAGACGCTTGATGTATGTGTAGGACGTGGCGGAATGCTTAAGCCTATACCAGGCGGTACATATGCAGTGAGCGATGAACTTCTTGAGGATCTTAAGATCGGTAAGCAGGGACAGCATGCATCAAATCTTGGCGGTATCCTTGCAAGAGAGATCGGAGATGAACTTGGAGTCCCTTCATATATAGTAGACCCTGTAGTTGTAGATGAACTTATGCCTTCATCAAGACTTTCAGGTGTTCCAGAACTCCCAAGGGTCAGCGTGTTCCATGCACTCAACCAGAAGGCTGTTGCAAAGAGATACGCAAAGGAAGTTGGTAAGAAGTATACAGACCTTAACCTCATAGTTGTACATATGGGTGGCGGAGTGTCAGTCGGTGCGCACGATCATGGTAAGGTTGTAGATGTCTACAATGCACTTGATGGTGACGGTGCATTTTCACCGGAGAGAGCTGGCGGTGTTCCTTCAGGAGCGTTGGTAAAGATGTGTTTCTCAGGTGAGTATACACAGGCGGAGGTTATGAAGAAACTCGTTGGTAAGGGTGGATTCAATGCATATATCGGCAGCAATGATGCCAGAGATCTTGAGAAACTTGTGAATGAGGGCGATGAGCATGCAAAGCTTGTTCAGGATGCTTTCTATCAGCAGGTTGCAAAGGATATAGGAGGAATGGCTACTGTGCTTCGCGGAAAGGTAGATCAGATCATTCTCACAGGTGGTATCGCATATTCAAAGCATACATGTGAAGAACTCGAGAAGAGAGCAGGATTTATCGCACCATTTACAGTATATGCTGGAGAGGACGAACTGCTTGCACTTGCACAGGGCGCACTCAGAGTTATGAATGGCGAAGAGGAGCCAATGAAGTACTAAAATTTTGAAAACAGTTCATAGCAGAAATTGCCATTATAAGATCCGCCATATTGCTCATAATAGTAACAAGACGAAAGTCTTAAACATCTATAAATCATCTATATGGAGGTAACGGGAAATGGCAAGTTCAAACTCTAACAAGACAAGTGTTCCAGAGGCAAAGAATGCGATGAACAAGTTCAAGATGGAGGTAGCTAAGGAGATCGGTGTTGATCTCAAGGATGGCTACAATGGAGATTTAACTTCAGCTCAGTCTGGCTCAATCGGAGGCGAGATGGTTCGTCAGATGATAAAGAGACAGGAAGAGCAGATGTCAGGAAGATAAGAGGCAACTCAAAACTCCTGATATAACCACAGACACATAATGTGATGTGGCAAGAAAAAGGTCTGGTGTATTTTATACATCAGGCTTTTTTCGTTGAAGTTGTATATAAATAACTTTAACAACTTTATGGTATAATGTGCTAGACAATCATTTGTACATTATGATATAATCGATGATTGATGTGGACTTTTGTTTACAATCAAAACAAGTAAAGGATAAATGGATGCTGCTTGAGTGCCTTAATTGAAAGGCTAAGGCACCATTTGCACATTTTAAGGAGGAAATAAAAAGATGAGTTTCACAGTAGAAAAGCTTGAACACAGCATGGCAAAACTTACTATCACAGTTCCAGCAGAAGAGTTTGATAAGGCAATGGTAAAAGCTTACAACAAGACAAAGGGAAGATTCAATGTTCCTGGATTCCGTAAGGGCAAAGTACCTATGGCTTTCATCGAGAAGATGTATGGTCCAGCAGTATTTTATGAGGATGCTGCAAATGACATGATCAATGAGTACTATCCAAAGGAGGCTGTTGCATCAGAGCTTGAGATTGCTTCACAGCCTGTTATTGATGTTACACAGATTGAGAAGGGTAAGGATCTTATATTTACAGCAGAGGTTGCTGTTAAGCCAGAGGTTACTCTTGGAGAGTACAAGGGTGTTGAGGTTGAGAAGATAGATGTAGAAGTTACAGATGATGAAGTACTTGAGGATATTAAGAAGGAGCAGCTCCAGAATGCAAGAAAGGTACTTGTAGAGGGAAGACCAGCAAAGCTTGATGATGAGATTACACTTGACTTTGAAGGATTCGTAGATGGCGTTCCATTCGAGGGTGGAAAGGGTGAGAACTACAAGCTCGTTCTTGGCTCACATTCATTTATTGACACATTTGAGGATCAGCTTGTTGGAAAGAATATCGGAGAAGATGTAGAGGTTAATGTAACATTCCCAGAGGATTACCAGGCTGAGGAACTTGCAGGAAAGCCAGCGGTATTCAAGTGCAAGATCAATTCTATTACAGAGTCACAGCTTCCTGAACTCAATGATGAGTTCGCAAGCGAAGTAGGCGGATGCGATACTCTTGATCAGTACAAAGAGGAGATAAAGAACAAGCTCGTTGCAAAGAAGACAAAGGACGCTGCAAACGAGAAGGAAGTTAAGGCTATTGATAAGGTTATCGAGAACGCAACAATGGATATCGCTGATGCGCAGGTTGAGGACATGCAGCACAGAATGAGAGATGAGTTTGCTCAGAATCTCCAGTATCAGGGAATCAAGCTTGAGCAGTATATGCAGATAGTAAATGTTACTGAGGATGAACTTATGGATAGATTCAAACCACAGGCACTTAAGAGAATCCAGCAGAGAGCAGTTCTTGAGGCAGTTGTTAAGGCAGAGAATATTGAGGCTACAGACGAGGAAGTTGATGAGGAGCTTACAAAGATGGCTGAGCAGTACCAGATGAAACTTGAGGATATCAAGGGATTCATGGGTGATGCTGAGATTACAAGCATGAAGAAAGATGTTGCTGTTAAGAAGGCAGCTAAGCTTATCGTTGATGCAGCTAAAGAGGTTTAATCTGACCAGTATTGGAGGTAGATAACATGGCATTAGTACCATACGTTGTAGAGCAGACCAGCCGAGGAGAGCGCACTTTTGATATATATTCAAGATTACTTAAGGATAGGATAATATTCCTTGGTGATGAGGTAAATGATACCACGGCAAGCTTAGTTATAGCGCAGCTGTTGTTTCTCGAGTCAGAGGATCCTTCAAAGGATATCTCACTCTATATAAACAGCCCAGGTGGTTCGGTAACAGCAGGAATGGGTATATATGACACAATGAGATATATCAAGTGCGATGTTTCAACTATATGCTGTGGAATGGCAGCCAGCATGGGAGCTTTTCTCCTGGCAGGCGGTGCAAAGGGTAAGAGATATGCTCTTCCAAATTCAGAGATAATGATACATCAGCCGCTTGGGGGAACTCAGGGTCAGGCGACTGAGATAGAGATTGCAGCCAGACATATCCTTAAGACAAAGGAAAAACTTAATAGGATGTTGGCTGAGAATACAGGAAAACCACTTGATGTTATCGCGGCAGACACAGATCGTGATAACTGGATGACAGCTGATGAGGCATGTGCATATGGTCTTATAGACAGCGTTATAACAAACAGATAATAGCAGGTATATCCTGCATATAAGGATCAGGCGTATGACCATACATATCATTGCGTGCTGTATGGTCAGTGCCTGACATGTAATAAATAGTGAAAAAACAGAGGTATTGTAATGGCAAATCGTAGTGACGAGAGAAAGATGCTCAGGTGTTCTTTTTGCAACAAGACTCAGGATCAGGTGAGAAAGCTCATAGCAGGTCCGGGTGCTTACATTTGTGATGAATGTGTGGAGATATGCACTGAGATAATCGAGGAAGAACTTGGTGGTACCGAATTTGACGATATCAACCTCCTCAAACCAAAGGAGATAAAGAGCTTTCTTGATGAGTATGTTATAGGTCAGGAAGAGGCAAAAAAAGTACTGGCGGTTGCCGTGTACAACCATTATAAGAGGATCCTTGCACAGAAAGATTTTGACGTTGAACTGCAGAAGAGTAACATTCTCATGGTCGGACCAACAGGATCAGGCAAGACATACCTTGCTCAGACTCTTGCCAAACTTTTGAATGTTCCATTTGCGATAGCTGACGCCACAACGCTCACGGAAGCTGGATATGTTGGAGAGGATGTTGAGAACATTCTGCTGAAACTTATACAGGCAGCTGATTATGATATAGAGCGTGCTGAGCATGGAATAATTTATATTGATGAAATCGACAAGATCACAAAGAAAAGCGAGAACGTGTCCATCACAAGGGATGTATCGGGTGAGGGTGTTCAGCAGGCTTTGTTAAAAATTATAGAGGGAACAGTTGCATCTGTTCCGCCACAGGGTGGAAGAAAGCATCCACATCAGGAACTTATACAGATAGATACAACTAACATACTGTTCATTTGTGGAGGAGCTTTTGAAGGTCTTGAAAAGATCATAGAGAATCGTGTGGGACAGAAATCCATAGGTTTTAATGCTGAGGTTGTAGAGCAGTCTGATCAGGATGTGGGACAGTTGTTGAAACAGGTTATGCCTCATGACTTTGTAAAGTATGGGCTTATTCCTGAATTTGTTGGAAGGGTTCCTGTAGCAGTAACCCTTGATCTGTTGGATGAGGATGCGCTGGTAAGGATACTCACAGAGCCTAGAAGTGCTATATGCAAGCAGTACAAGAAACTGTTTGAATTAGACGGGGTTGAACTTGAGATAGAGGAAGATGCACTCAGAGAGATTGCTAAGGAGGCTATGGAGCGTAAAACTGGTGCGAGAGGCCTCAGGGCAATAATGGAGAACGCAACACTCAATCTTATGTATGAGATTCCATCCAATCCATCCATCAGTAAGTGTGTTATAACAAAGGATGTTATAACTGACGATGCAGAACCCGTTCTTTCTTACAGGGATGCTGCAGATGGGCAGGATGACTCATCCAATAAACAGACGAGAAAGAAAAAATCAAATTCAGATAATGGAGAAAGTGCTTAGGAAGACTTTCATAGATAAGGCGTTATTACACGGGAAAACGTATAGTAACGTCTTATTTTGAATTAAACGGAGATAATAGTATGAGCGAAGAGACGAAGACGATGGCAATGATCAGCCTTGAAGAAGGTGTGGCTATGCCGGGATTGACATTCTATCTAGATGCTGTAAAAAGAGATGCGTGTGAGGCTGTAAAACGAACCATTGACAATGATGATTATGTGTTTTTGGCAAATCCTATGCGCCAAAAAGAGAAGGATGGAGACACATTCTATCCTATTGGCGTAGTAGCAAGGATCAAACAATATGTCAGAAATACAAACAGTACCATGAGGGTACTCCTTCAGTCTGAGAAACGTGCCAGGATGATCACCTATCAAAAGGCTGCATGTTACATGTGCAGTGTGCAGGATGTTGAGGAGAAGAATGATATAACTGACGGTGAGAGCAAGGCGATGATATCGTTGCTCAAAGATAAACTGAGAGAGGCTGTAGATAATGGAATTACAAGAAATAGTGTGCTGTACTCAAAAGTTATGATGAACGAGAGTATAGGTTCACTTGTCGACAGTATGGCTGACTATATTACATTATCAAATGACAACAGGCAGGAACTTCTGGAACTCCTAGATGTGAGGGAACGTGCATATAGACTTATTCAGATAATTGATGAAGAGATTGAGATAGTAAAGATCAAAAAGGACATCATGGAGAAGACCAATCTGGAAACTGCAAAAAATCAGAAAAAATATATTCTGAGAGAACAGATGTCAGTGATAAGAAAGGAACTTGGCGAGGACGGAACAGAAGAAAAAGCCACAGAGTTTCAGAGACGTTTGGATGAGGCAGGCTGCAGTCAGGAAGTGTATGACAAAATATCTCAAGAGATAAAAAATTATAAGAATATTCCGTTAAGTTCATCGGAGAGCGGTGTTGCAGCCAATTACATAGATGTCATGCTCAGCTATCCATGGAATATTTCAACACAGGATACTTCGGACATAAAAACAGCTATAGATATCCTTGACAGAGATCATTATGGGCTTGAGGAAGTTAAGGACAGGATAATAGATTATCTTGCGGTGCATATACTTAATAAGAAAGGCAGACTGCCTATCATATGTCTGGTTGGACCTCCAGGTACTGGAAAAACATCGATAGCTAGATCTATAGCAAGGGCAACAAACAGAAAGTATGTGAGATTATCACTTGGAGGAGTCCGTGATGAAGCAGAGATACGTGGTCACAGGAAGACATACGTGGGTGCCATGCCGGGAAGGATAGTTCAGTCCATAATAAAATCTAAGGTCAATAACCCGTTGATGCTACTTGACGAGATAGATAAGGTGAGCAGTGATTACAAGGGTGATGTGTCATCGGCACTCCTTGAGGTGCTTGACGGTGAGCAGAACAGAGAGTTCAATGATCATTACATGGGAGTTCCGGTAGATCTCAGCAACGTGCTGTTCATAGCAACAGCAAATGATATTACAGCAATACCAGGACCATTGCTTGACAGGATGGAGATTATAGAGATATCCGGATATACCGAAAATGAGAAGTATAACATAGCCAGACTCTATCTTGTTGACAAGACTAGAAAGAACAACGGACTTACAAAATCACAGTTTAGACTTGATGCCGGAGCCATAAGAGCAATAATACGCCATTACACCAGAGAGGCTGGTGTCAGAAACCTTGAGAGAAACATAGACAAGGTGTGCAGAAAGGTGTGCAGAAAGATACTTATAGGTGATATAGAGGCAGCTAAGGTAACAAAAAAGAATCTGCAGGATTATCTTGGTCCATATAAATATAAAGATGAAAAGAATGATCTGAAGAACAGAGTCGGCGCTGTTACAGGACTTGCATGGACTGCTGTCGGTGGTGTGACTTTAGAGATAGAGGTCAATGTTCTTCCGGGTACAGGTTCCATTCAGCTCACAGGTAAGATGGGAGATGTTATGAAGGAATCTGCATATGCCGGAATGAGTTATATAAGGTCTCTCAAGGAGTCGGCAGCACTGGGAGATGATTATTTTATAAAACATGATTTTCACATACATATTCCTGAAGGGGCGGTTCCAAAGGATGGACCATCGGCGGGAATTACCATGGCAACGGCATTGTATTCGGCGATATTTGGTGTGCCGGTGGATGGAAAGACAGCTATGACAGGAGAGATCACCCTGAGGGGCGAGGTGCTGCCTATAGGTGGGCTCAAGGAAAAACTTCTGGCAGCAAAGATGCATGGGGTTAAGCGGGTTCTTATTCCTATGGAGAATGAATCGGATTATCTGCAGCTTGATCAGGACGTAGTTTCGGGGATGGACATTCATCTCGTTGAGAAAATGAGACAGGTGCTTGAATTTGCACTAGTCAGATAGGAGGAAACACATATGGTCGTGAAAACCGCTGAACTTGAAACAGTGTGTGGAATAACAAGTAAGCTCCCAGATAACGTGTTGCCGGAGATTGCATTTGCAGGCAAGTCAAATGTCGGTAAATCGTCACTTATCAATGGACTCCTGAATAGAAAGTCCTTGGCGAGAACATCGGCACAGCCCGGAAAGACGCAGACTATTAATTTTTATAATATTAATAAAAACCTGTATTTTGTAGATCTTCCAGGATACGGATATGCAAAGGTGTCTGTGGAGATAAGAGCAAAATGGGGAAAGATGATAGAGCGGTATCTGCATACATCTGCCCAACTCAAAAAGGTGTTTCTGCTCATAGATATAAGACATGTTCCATCTGAGAATGACTGCCTTATGTATGACTGGATTGTAAACAATGGATATGAACCTGTGATAATATGTACAAAACTTGATAAGATAAAGAGAAGTCAGGTACAGAAGAATCTTAAGCAGATACGGGAAAAGATGAATCTTGTTCCGGGTACAAAGATAATACCATTTTCGGCACTTACAAAGCAGGGAAAGGATGATATTTGGAATCTAATAGAGGAGACGTTATCCGAAACTATAGACGCTGAAAGATTGTCGGAGAATTAAAACACAAAATGAGGCAAAACACATCAGTTATCTGATGATAGTTTTGTCTCATTTTAGTTAC
>URJU01000095.1 GCA_900548315.1 uncultured Coprococcus sp.
CGTGGGCTCGGAGATGTGTATAAGAGACAGAAGTGTCATTCATTCTACACAGGTCAGCAGAAGGCAATCAAAGCTCGTGGTAGAATTGATATGTTTAACAAGAAGTATGGCGTTCAGGCCAACTAATAAAACGATGACAGCTTGAGGTTATTTTTAAAATAATCTCAGGCTGTTTTTTACTTTATAGGAGAATTGCGTGAAGAGAGTTAGGATAGGCGGTCAGGCTGTCATGGAGGGCGTCATGATGAAAAATGGCGACAAATATGCGGTGGCAGTCAGAAGACCGGATCAGAAAATAGAAGTTAAAGTGGTGGATTATGTATCTATAGGTTCTAAAAGTGCGTTCTTTAGGATTCCTATAATAAGAGGTGTTGTCAATTTTATTGAGTCTCTTGTGATTGGCGTTAAGACCCTTATGTACTCGGCGTCGTTTTATGATGAGGAAGAGGACTCAGAGGGCAGCGACAAAGAGAACAAGCCGAAAAAGAAAGAACTTACACCTGAACAGCAGAAACGATCAGATGATCTTGTCATGTATGGAACCGTGGCATTTTCGCTCGTGTTTGCCATAGCACTGTTTATGATGCTGCCGGCTTTCATCGGAGAACTCATAGGGCGAGTGGTTGACAGCAGGGTGCTTATGTCAGCCATAGAGGGCGTGATAAGATTGGTTATATTCCTTGGGTATGTGGCACTGATATCTCTCATGAAGGATATACAGAGAGTGTTTATGTATCACGGTGCTGAACATAAGACTATAAACTGTTTTGAGGCGGGAGTTTCACTCACACCTGAGAATGTAAAGAAATATTCGAGGTATCACAAGAGATGCGGAACAAGTTTTCTGTTCATAGTTATGATAGTGAGTATAATCGTGTTTATGTTCATAGATGCACCATCGGCCTGGCTGAGATTGCTCATAAGACTTCTGCTCGTGCCGGTCATAGCAGGAATTTCATATGAATTTATAATGTTTGCAGGAAGAAGTGATTCCTGGATATCAAATGTGCTCTCTGCTCCGGGAAAATGGGTCCAGAGGCTTACGACAAGGGAACCGGATCTTGATATGATAGAAGTTGCCATAGCATCTGTTGAGGCGGTTATAGACTGGAAAGAATATCAGCAGGCAATGCATGATGGAAAAATAGAGGGCTGAGGAAAGTTTCATGAGGCTGTATGAACTTGTAAAAAAAGGACAGGGTATGCTGGAGGAAAATGGCGTGCCTGATGCAGATATAGATGCTGGTCTGTTGTGGCAGCATGTAGCTGGAATGAACATGGCGGACATGCTCTTTGACCGAGACGTTGGGATATTGGCAGAACAGGAAAAAGATTACATGGAGTTGATCGAGAGAAGATCTGCCAGAGAACCCCTTCAGTATATAACGGGGGTGCAAAGCTTTATGGGGTATGACTTTTGCACATCTAAGAATGTACTGATACCAAGGCAGGACACAGAGGTTCTGGTTGAGACAGCACTGAACATTACAAAACATATTGACGGTTCTGTGGATGTTTTGGACATGTGCTGCGGTACTGGTTGCATAGGGATATCCTATGGGCTGATGAGACCGGGCAGCAGAGTGGTACTGGCGGACATATCTGAGGATGCGATAAAGACCACACATAAAAATATAGAAAAGCTGTGTGGTGATACGGACAGATTTCGTGTAGTGGGTACAGATTTGTTTGAGAACGTGGAGGGACGATTTGATCTTATATTGTCCAATCCACCGTATATAAAAAGTGGTGTAATAGATACTTTGATGCCCGAGGTCAGGGATAATGAACCGAGACTGGCACTTGACGGAATGGAAGATGGGCTGTATTTTTATAGAATAATAGTCAGTCAGGCTAGAAAATATATAAAGGATGAAGGTTATGTTGTATTTGAGATTGGCAATGATCAGGCAGAGGATGTACAGCACCTCCTTGTAGAGTCAGGTTATGATGATGTTCACGTAGTGCGGGATCTGTGTAGGAACGACAGAGTTGTCTACGGAAGATACAGCGAATGATGTGACCTGGAAGTAGATCACAGGGATGGCACACTGAATGTGCAGTGGAACGATATAGAATAACGGACGAATAGAGAGGTATATCATGTTTGACAGATTAGAGGAATTAGTAGACAAGCTTGACACGATCAACAACCAGCTGACAGACCCTGATGTGGTAACTGATCAGAATAAATTCAGAAAGCTGATGAAGGAACAGAGCGATCTTGTTCCTATCGTTGACAAGTACAAGGAATATAAGGATGCAAAGAGCACGATAGAGGACAGTCTTGAGATTCTTGAGGAGGAGAGCGACGAGGAACTGCGAGAGATGGCAAAAGAAGAGATGAATGATGCAAAATCCCGACTTGAGACCATAGAGCAGGAACTTAAGATACTTTTGCTCCCAAAGGATCCAAATGATTCAAAGAATGTTATCGTGGAGATTCGTGCCGGTGCCGGTGGAGATGAGGCTGCTCTTTTTGCATATGAGATCTATAGAATGTATCAGAAGTATGTTGACCAGTTCAAGTGGAAAGTTGAACTGATGAGTGTCAATGAGAATGGTATAGGTGGATTTAAAGAGGCTGTGTTTATGATAACAGGTGAAGGTGCCTATTCGAAGATGAAGTACGAGAGCGGCGTTCACAGAGTACAGAGAATACCGAAGACTGAGTCAGGAGGAAGGATCCACACATCCACAGTCACGGTTGCGGTTATGCCGGAGGCAGAGGAAGTCGACGTTGAGATAAATGACAATGATATCCGAATTGATGTCATGAGAGCATCAGGAAATGGAGGGCAGTGTGTCAATACAACTGATTCTGCTGTTCGACTTACGCATATACCTACAGGTATAGTCATATACAGCCAGACAGAGAAGTCCCAGCTTCAGAACAAGGCAAAGGCATTTGCGCTCCTCAGGTCAAAGCTGTATGATATGGAGCTTCAGAAACAGCATGATGCTGAGGCGGCAGATCGTAAGAGCCAGATAGGAACAGGAGACAGATCAGAGAAGATCAGGACATATAACTTCCCTGAGGGAAGAGTGACAGATCACAGGATCAAGCTGACGCTTTATAAGCTTGATCAGATAATGAATGGTGACTTGAATGAACTCATAGACAGCCTTATAGCAGCTGATCAGACAGCAAAGCTTGCACAGGTGAACGAAGAGGAGTAGAAGAGGGGGAATGATGATGGCAGCATGGAGTGACAATATAAGAAAAGTTGAACCTTATGTTCCGGGTGAACAGCCAAAAGATATGAATGTGATAAAGCTAAATACCAACGAGAACCCGTATGGTCCGTCGCCAAAAGCGGCAGAGGCTATACAGGATCCGGATCTGCTCAGACTTTATCCAGATCCTAAGGCATCGCTGCTTGTTGATACTATTGCGGCGTATCACGGTGTTGCCCCATCCCAGGTGTTTGTTGGTGTCGGATCAGATGATGTACTTGCTATGTCATTCCTTACATTTTTTAATTCTGATAAGCCGATATTATTCCCGGATATCACATATTCTTTCTATGATGTGTGGGCAGAGCTTTTCCGTATTCCATATGAGAGACCTGCTCTTGATAAGAATTTCAGACTTGTAAAAGAGGATTATTACAAGAAAAATGGTGGTGTTGTATTTCCAAATCCCAACGCGCCTACAGGAATATATGAGGATTTGGTGAACGTGGAGGATATCATAAGTCATAACAGTGATTCGATAGTGATAGTTGATGAGGCTTATATAGATTTTGGCGGAAAGTCGGCTCTTGAACTTATAGATAAATACGATAATCTCGTGGTTGTCAGAACTTTCTCAAAGTCAAGATCTATGGCGGGACTTCGTATAGGATATGCGATAAGCAATCCACCCCTTATAAAAGCTTTGAATGATGTGAAATATTCATACAATTCATATACAATGAACAGACCATCCATAATAATGGGAACAGAGTCAGTAAAAGATGATGATTATTTCAAAGCTATGGTAGCAAAAGTTGTCGCTACAAGAAAGAGATTTGTTGAGAACATAAAGCCACTTGGTTTTACTTGTCTTGATTCATCTGCTAATTTTGTATTTGCAACGCATGAGAGCATACCTGCAAAGGAGATATTTGAGTCTGCTAAAAATGCACATATTTATGTGCGATACTTTGATGAACCAAGAATAGACAATTATCTTCGTATTTCCATCGGAACAGATAAGGAGATGGACAGGTTTGTTGAGTTTCTCAAAAAGTATGTAGAAAATAGAGATAACTAAATGATACTATAAAAATCGTGCTTTTGTTTAGCAGCATGCTGCTGTGTCGATAGAAAGGCACGGTTTTTATTTTGTTGCGCATTTAATGTAATTAGATATACAATCTGTAATATTCTTCAAAAAAGCGCAGGATGCCACGTATCCGCGCGCAAAATCTATTGATTTTCACATTTCATTTTTATAGAATTCACCCATGAAATATTTCTGCAAAAAAATATCGAAACGTTTCGTTAGATCTCGATTATAAATTAAAAAGGAGAACTAAATGAAATTTGAAGAATTTACAGCTATGCTTGTGGACTGCCTGAAGGTTCGTCTGCTTAAAAATGAGGATGAGGCGCATATAACCACCGATAAGATCCTGAAGAATAATGGAATAACTCTGACGGCATTAAATATCAGAAAAACTTCACAGAACATATGTCCAACTATGTATCTTGAGCCATATTACAGGGAATTTGAAAAAGGAAAATCTATAGATGAGATAGCCACATCGATACTAGAAATGCGCATGAGGTGTGGTTCTGGCGAAAAGATAAGCTTGGAAAAAGTACTTGATGAGAGCAACATTGAGAAAAATATAGTGCTCAGGGTAGTAAACCTCGACAGAAACAGAGAATTTCTTGAAACTGTGCCGTATGTGGAATTTAAGAATATGGCGGTGACTTTCAGGCGTGTCATAGAGATGTCGTGCTCAGGAATTTCGAGCTCAAGTGTAACGAACAGTGATATGGAAAGATGGGGATTGGATTTGGATTCCATGTACAGACTTGCCTTGGCAAATTCTGAGAGACTCTTTGCACCGGTTGTCAAGGAACTTTTCGAGCTGCTTGAGGAAAAATGTGATTGTCAGGTTGCCTCACATTCTGGACAGGACATAGATGTGGATGAATTGTATGTTATGACAAATGAATATGACATAAATGGTGCTGCGGTCATACTTTATGATGGTGTATTGAAAAAATGTGCGGACATGGTTGGGGATGACATATATATACTTCCGTGCAGTGTACACGAATTATTGTTTATACGAGCACATTGTTCGTACGATGAGAGTTATCTGATAGATCTTGTACATGAGGCAAATCGCACAGCGGTGACTCCTATTGATTTCCTTTCAGACAGTATATATCTGTATAAAAGAGATAGCGGAGAACTCACAGAGATAGATGGGTAGAATAAAACAGAAATAGTAAAATTGCACAAAATGGACCTTGATAACTTAATATTTTGACAGTCACCAGGCAACATGTTGGTTGACAAAATATAACCCATGACATAGAATAAAAGCAGTGTTCTAAGGGCTAATATATGTGTAATGGGAGGAAACAGGCAGTGGAGGATAGTTATATTTCTCGCAGAGATAAAATTGTCGCTTCAGCTATTGAACTTATAGGAGATTTGGGATTGCACGCTCTTACACCAAAGAATCTTGCACGAAAGCAGAATATTTCTGACACATTGATTTATAAGTATTTTGGAGGAATAGATGAGGTACTTATAGCGGTTGTGAATGAATATGCTGCATTTGATATCAATATCCAAAGAACCGTTGATCATCTTGATGGTTCATATATTGATAAGATCAGATACTATGCAGATACATATGCAACGTATTACGATAATTATATAGGTATGGGGGCTATAATGTTGCATTATGAGGAGCTACTGCATATGTCTGAGACGCGGGAGATCATCTCGGAGTGTATGTTGAAACGTAATGATTTTGTGTGTTCGTTATTTCAAGGGGCAATTGACAATAAGGAGATTAGACCAGTGTTTACGCCAAAGGAACTGACACTCGTTTTTAATGGACTCTTTACGGAAGGATTGTTGGAACGTAGAAATCAGTACTCAAGAAAGAGTTTTCGTGTTGAGATGAAAGAGATGATCGGACATCTGGAAAAGATACTTAGGTTGTAGATTAGGGAGGAAAGACCATGAAGATTTTAATAGCTGAGGATGATGTTGCAAATGCAAAATTTTTATCCAAGTATTTAAGTAAGTTTGGAGATGTGGTGATAACACCTGACGGAATAGCTGCGGTTGATGAGTTTGTCAATGCACTTGAGAGAGGTGAGATGTTTGGGCTTGTATGTTTGGATATTATGATGCCGAAGATAGATGGTTATAAAGTTTTGGCATCAATAAGAAGTGCCGAGAGAAAACATGGAGTATCAAGAATGCTCAGATCAAAGGTTATCATGACAAGTGCTCTTGATGAGGCAAGTTTTGACAGTAATCTGGCAAGCGATGATTATGATGATTATATCTGCAAGCCTATCGACATTATGAAATTCAATGATATGCTAAAGAAACTCGACATTATAAAATAGAGATAACAGATTGAAACTACGAAGCCCGTTATTGAAAGATATCGGGCTTCGATGTGTTTGTACGTAAGATGTTTATATCAAATACATATATAATACAATAAATGGCAGGTGAGAATATAATGGATCTGTTTGAGTATATGAGAGAAAACAGTGCTGATGATGACTCTCCGTTGGCAAAGAGAATGAGACCGGTAAAACTGGAGGATGTTGTTGGTCAGGAACATATAATAGGCAAGGATAAGCTTTTGTACAGGGCTATAAAGGCCGACAAGATAAGCTCACTCATATTCTATGGTCCGCCTGGAACAGGAAAGACGACTTTGGCGATGGTTATAGCTAATACGACAAAGGCTGAGTTTAGACAGTTGAATGCTACTACTGCAGGCAAGAAGGATATGGAACAGGTAGTGAATGAGGCGAGGGATACAAAAGCCATGTATGGCAGACGAACAATATTGTTCATAGATGAGATACACAGGTTTAACAAGTCACAGCAGGATTATCTCCTCCCTTTTGTCGAGGACGGAACAGTTATATTGATCGGTGCAACAACCGAAAATCCGTATTTTGAAGTCAATGGAGCTCTAATATCAAGGTCTCATATATTTCAGTTGAATCCATTATCAAAGGATGATATAAAGAAACTTATCCATAAGGCGGTATATTCTGAAAATGGGATGGGGGCATTTGATGCTGAAATAGATGAGGATGCAGAGGATTTTCTTGCGGATATGGCGTCAGGAGATGCCAGGAGTGCATTGAATGCCATAGAACTTGGAGTCCTGTCTACTGAGCGCAGCGAGGATGGGCATATACATATAACGCTGCCGGTTGCAGAGGAGTGTATACAAAAGAGAGCGATCAGATATGACAAAGACGGGGACAATCATTACGATATAATATCTGCGTTTATAAAGAGTATGAGGGGATCTGATCCGGATGCTGCAGTGTTTTATCTTGCAAAGATGCTTTACGGAGGAGAGGATATAAAGTTTATCGCCAGGAGGATAATGATCTGTGCAAGTGAGGATGTAAGCAATGCTGATCCGAATGCGATAGTTGTTGCTGCGGCTTGCGCACAGGCGGTGGAGAGGATAGGCATGCCAGAGGCTCAGATAATACTGGCACAGGCTGCTACATATGTTGCATGTGCACCAAAGAGCAATTCAGCTGTCAATGCGATATTTGCTGCTATGGGTGCAGTGAAGAATGAGGATACTGGACAGGTTCCGGTCTACCTAAGAGATGCTCATTATGGTGGTGCTGCAAAGCTTGGTCATACAGGCTACAAGTATGCTCACGACTATCCAAACCATTATGTGGACCAACAGTATCTGCCAGACAAGATGGCTGGGAGAGTGTTCTATGAGCCGTCTGATAATGGCTATGAGAAGGATATAAAGCAGTATTTTGAAAAGATAAAGG
>URJU01000096.1 GCA_900548315.1 uncultured Coprococcus sp.
CGCCACCACAGATCCAACAACAATAGTAATGGCAATGGGCATCACATACCATCTGCTTTTTTCCATCCTGTCACCACGATTCTTCCTTTCATATCTATTTATCCCCGTTTCTCCATTTTTTTTGTCACTTTCCATTTTTTTGCCGCAATATTTTCCCGCATCCAAAACTGCCGCCCCGTCTTTGTCTACATTTTCATCGAACCCATTTTCACTTTTATGATCGGAATTTCTGATATGATTATCTATTATCTCAGGATTTAACTTATTGTCATATGATAAATCATTTTCCTTTTTTCTTTCCTGTATGGCTTTTTTCAATAACTCTATATCAAAGTTATCCACTATCACCATCTCATATATTCCATACATAAAATCTACCAACCTGGAATCACCATGATCTATGTTGCGTAGTATCTCCTCCACAAAGTGCCTTATTTGATTTTTCACATCCATGTTCACGCCAGGAGTGTAGATAAATCTATACTCATCCTCCCCCATGCTGCAAAATACATACTCAGGTTTTATCATAAGACTTCCGGGATTCAACATATAATCCTCAGCCTCGGAAATAACATCACACACCGATTCTATCACTGCAAATGCTTGCCTTGCAGACAGTTTGTTGCCCAGCATAAAATCCTTAAGGCTTTTCATTCCATTTATCTTGTTGTAAAGCAGCATTTCACCGTCGATGGATCTGAACTCCGGCTGTATGATCCCCTCAACAAAATTGTTGTAGAGCATATCTATCTCATACGAGTTTACCTTGGTCATATCCACCTCCACAACAAAGAACGAATTTACCCCTTCATTCTGACAATAACTTACCATACGTCTGCCACCTCCTGAGATTATTGCCCGTGTTTCTAATCTCCCTCTTTGCTGTCACCGTCTTTCTTCTTCCATCATCCTTCACAACATATGAGATTCCCGGATATTTCTCGGTGTAACTGATCTCATTTACACATACTCCCAAAACCGAATCTGCCACCGCACCATGCTCAAAAAACCCTTCATCTGTCATATATGACTTCACATCCACCTGTCCTGCAAATGTTATTCCATTCTCCACATTGTCTGTCATGACTCGCTCCGCCGTAGCAGAATCTTTCGCATCTCCGACAAGTATGTACTCCTCTCTGTTATAAAGTACCGTGTAAGCCTCCCCCGCAGCCACCGCATAATTCATAACCACAACAAACAGATTTATCACTACAAATACTATCCCCACAAGAAACGGGGCTATAAAGCACATTTCAACTATGATAGATCCCTTATCATCCATTTATATCTCTCCTTATCCCTTTTATTTATCACTGACGATACTCCCTTATTCTATCTCCCACACTCAGAACACGGCGGCAAGTCACCGCAATCATTCTTCTTAACCCTGTAGATCGTGCGTTTAATTCCCGGACACTCCAGAGAGAAATGATACCGGTCTCCGCTTTGCGTCACATACAGGGTTCCTCTGCCACTATATCTTGCACACAGACTGCATCCCGATAATCCCTCGCACTCTCTGGCAGCATCCGCAGGTGAAACCTGTCTTATGGTAAGTCTGATATGATAACAACTGCGGGAGCTGTGATACACCTGCCCATTTTCTGCTACATACACATATGTCCCCTCAGAATCATCATCATTTTCCCTGTCATATCCAAGATACGCCCTCTGACGGATGCGCTCCTCGCAAGGTATCCTTATATTTCCTATTATCGGAATCTCTATATGAAGGTCATACAAAAGCTTTATGTATATGCGATCATCCGACTTTAATTCCGCCTGAACTATACTAAGACCAGCCATCCCGCCGTCCACATATCTTTCCACCATACCACTGTCATCTATATATTCACCAAGTTTTGTATTGGCGGTGACTGCGGACAGTCCATTAGAGATCAAATCCGACTCTTCCCCGACATCCACTCCAGCCTTTATCTGTCTGTCAAGGAAACTGTACTCCGCAAGGTAAAGAGCAGTCTCATGAAGTCCCTCATACACAATTCCCCTCGTATGTATAACTCCGGCTACACTCACAAGACCAAGCATTGCAAATATAAACATAGGCAGCACAATGGCTGCCTCGACACTGGCACTTCCACACCCAGAAAGAAAAGTCTTATATATTCTCCTGCCTGACATTTTCACGCAGTTTCTCTTTTTGATATGCGCTTGGAGAGGCAAAACAAAAGTTATTATAAAAATACTAAATTTAGGGTTATCCGATATATGCATGTCGTCACAGCAGAAGAACATATAACACCTCCTTTCCAAACATTTTCGTTCATCTCTAATACTCCGTTGAGATCCTGAATCCGTGGCGGTAATACCCATCGTCCAAGCTTTCAATATTCTGGAAACTTTCTATAAACGGAGCAAATTTTCTGCACTGTACTATATCAACGTCGATGGAAAATCCATATATCATATTCCCAATCTCAAATGTGTCGTCATCCTGCGACAGATTGAGCTGTATCATATCCGCCATCCTGTAATACATATCACCACGGTTTTCCGCCAACAATATCGCAAGATATCCTTTGTAACCTATGGCATCTGCCCCCTCATAATTCTCATTGTGCATAGTGAGCAGGTCTCCCAATCTGTCTATATCCGTCTTCCACGTATCTCCGGTTTTTATAAACTGAATATCATTGCCGCAAAGCATGCATTTTATATCCGCTAAAGTCTCCGCATATGCCCAACATCCAGCAAGCAGATACTTCACTGCCGAATAAGTCACCCCCGGCAGCAGCGACAAGACAAATGCTATAGACTCAACAGATGCCATTCTGTTGCCATCCGTGAGCAGATACGCCAGATTCTCAGGAAGTCTGTGAACTATTATCCTGTTCACTACCCCACTCAGGTTATCTCTGTCATTATCTTTACCAGCTATCATGTACTCTACCTCACATGTGGCAGGCCGCTCAGACTTCCTCGATGTATATGTGTTGAACATTTCCAGTGCATAACATATTCCATAAAAATCATCAATTATCCCCGTCTCATCCGTTGGAACTGAATTGGCAAGCTGCATCTTAAAAGTCTCTATATCATCAAATTCCAGATTCTCCCAGCACACATCTTCACCACTGTGGTTTCCATGTTCAAGTGCATCTTGACTGTAGGCAGAATCCGATGGGATATTCCCGGCAGGAGTGACCAGTCTCAGTATTCCGCCTCCGGTTATCCGTTTGAGAACTTTTCTTGGATCCATTCCAATCCAAAGGCTTTCCCCGGAACTCTCATCGTTTTCTCCGTTGTTCACAGTCTCTCTGGTATCTTCCCCAACTCTTTTTTCCGTTGTTATCATCTCCAGAAGATCCGTAACTCCTTCTGTCTCTATGTATATCTTCATGTACTCCGTTATCTGTTTCTTCATATTTTCACAGTCATTTTCCAAAAGTCCCCTGCACTGTACCAGTTCCACACTTTTTATGAACATATCATCATCCCCACTTCCATCCAGTGTGTACTCTATATAATCTTCCGCCATCTCCTCGATCTTACCTTCACCCTGTCCCCGAAAATTTTTGTCAACAGCCAGCAAATGATATTCATCAAACAGTCTCATATCGTACGCAGCCAGAATCTCATGGGCAGCGCCATCGGCTGTCTCCGCAGCCTTGGCGCTCCCCATTTTTATCCTCACCATCTCCAGCACTGAAATTCCGAGAATCAACAAAGGTATTAGTACAAGACACAGGAACACTGTTATATGCCCCCTATTTCCCATAACTATCCACTCCTATACCCTGCTTTCTAGTAGATCTTCTTTGCACTCTTGTTTATCGAATTCCATATATTATTTACCAGCGATGTTATCTGCTGTTTAAAAATAATACACATAGCTATCAGAACAACCATTATAAGTATGATCTCAACCACTCCCATTCCTGACTCATCTTCCATAAAATCATTCCATTTCTTCATATTCATTTCCTCCTGTTTGTTTTTTTGTCTAAAAGCTCATCACAGCGGGCAGCACAACTATCACCATCACAACTCCCAAAAGTACTATCATCGGGAACAGCAATCTGGTTCCAGCTTCCTCCCCCTTCTTCCTTGCAAATTCCTTTCTAGCCTGAAGTGCAGCCTGTTCCTCTCCCGCCATCATTAGCATTATGTCTCTTGTTCCCTTGTTGACATTTTGTGAAAGCATAGACATAAGTTTCATATATACCGGCAGATTGATCCTGTGCCCCATATTGTAATATGCCTCGCTCTCTGGAACCCCTGCCTGTATCTCGTTTATCGTATACCTCAACTCTCTTATAAGAGCACCCTCGCCTCCTGCTTGGAGCATTCTCACAAAAGCGCCTCTTATAGTGACTCCTGCACCAAGGTAAAGTATCATTTTATCAACCAGCTCAGGATAGCCCAGCATAAGCTGCTGCCGTCTCTCTCTCTCCTGTTTTGAGACTTGTGCGCCCGCCCCTATCCAGATACATATGGATGCTGCTATCCCGAGAAATATCACAGGTATCCCTCCTGACCCGTTTGTAGTGTCCGACACAATGTAACCTTCTATCTCTGAAGGAAGTTCCACCCTTCTGCTGTCTCTGTTTTTCTTTTGTATATCCTCAACATAATCAGATATGACTTTCTCCGCCATCTCCGCGGCGTCAATCTTTTGCCCAGACACCATTATCTCGTATTCCCGCTCTGCACTCTCATCTCCATACGAAAGAATCGCCGTAAGTTTCACCAATTCAGCCTCACCATCATCACTTTTTTGGAGTTTGCCAGACGATGTTATGACATCCTGATCACTGCTTATCCATGCCACATCCAGTCCAAGCCCATCAAGTCTTTCTGGAAGATCCATATCCATCTGAATACAATCCGCGGACTCATTCTCCCCCAAATACACACTCTCTATTTCGGCAAATCCATTTGCAAATACCTCAGCAAGCTGCGACTTATCATACTCGATGGGAAGAACTTCCACTGCAAAGTCTGTTCTCTGCCCTTCAATCTCCGTACGCAATATTTTACTTCCCGTATCTCCTCCATAATCTGCCCTGTCCAGTATCACGGTGCCTGGCACCATTGCTGATCTGACAAACAGCAACACAGCCATCAAGATCGAAATGACAACGATCACCATCATCTTTTCTATTCGCTCCACATACATACGTCTGCATCTTTCCCTCGCCTCTGCGTCAGTGCATGTATGAACTCGCTTTATTCTCTGAACGGCCTTACCATGGTCTATCCTTTTTTCCAGTATGTCATACAAAACACCTGCTAATTTCTTCAACACATTTTCACCACCTCACATTTCCATATTCACACATCTATACTGGTTATTTTTCTTCCCCATAGTACTGCGAGAAATATGACCACCAGACATATCGACATAGTCACTACTCCAAATAGATTTCCATAAAGCCCATCCATATATCCGGGATTGCACAACCTCATATACAGAATTATCGCAAATGGCATAGCTGACATAATGTTATATTCCATCCTCTTTGAAGTGATCATCGTATCTATCTCATCCTCGACCTCCAGTCTTTCCTCGATCTTCTGAACCATCTTTTTCATCATCTTTATAAGATTCCCCCCTGATCTCCCTGCCACAGCGGATACACTGGCAAATTCCTTCACATCATCCAGTCCAGATCTCTCAGCCAGATCATTTAAAAGCACCTTCACATCAGTACTCATCTCAAGTCCCGCTATTATGACCTTCAACTCTCCCTGAATATATGATCTGCCCTGATACAACCCTTCCATCTCCTGATACACAGGCACAAATGCTTTTTCCATCGAATATCCTGCAGCCATATTTGCCGCAAGTGACAACAGCATCTCCTTAAATTCGATATTAAGTTTTCTCTGTATCTGACGACATTTGCGCCGCGACACCATCCTGAACACCAACGGTATGCCCAGTATTCCAGCTATACCTACAAGCACATTATCAAAAAACAAGACTGCAATCCCTGCAATCATAATCATATATATAACTGCAATCCACATCCTCTCGCCAGCTTTAAGCCTGTATACCCTGTAGTCTGTCATACAGCAGCTCCCCCTGTCCCTGCGCTTTCCTCTGTCAATTTGATAAATCCCGCTGACATCAGTTTCGCAGTATTGTGTAGGTCATTTATCTTCTCAAGAGTTCCAATAACCCTGTTGCCATTCATGTTTTTTTCACGAAACTCATATAACTTATTCACCACAAATTCACCCCCTTCCAGTCCTATAACTTCGCATATCTCAATACATCTTCTCGATCTGTCCCTAAGTCTTCCAAGTTGTATTATGATGTCAACCGCAGATGCGATCTGTTGCCTTATCGCCAGTACAGGCATATCCGCTCCCATAAGGACCATGGTCTCCAGTCTAGTTAGCATATCTCTGCAGGAATTGGCATGCCCGGTGGACAGAGATCCATCATGTCCGGTATTCATAGCCGTGAGCATGTCTATAGCTGCCGCATCCCTGACCTCACCAACGATAATCCTTGACGGACGCATTCTCAGGCTTGTTTTGATAAGATCTCTTATGCTGACGGCATTATCGCCTTCTACATTTGCACTTCTCGCCTCTAATCTCACAATATTGTCTATACCTGAAATCTGCAGTTCAGCAGAGTCCTCTATAGTCACAATTCTCTCATCGTATGGTATGTACCCTGACAGAGCATTTAGAAACGTAGTCTTCCCTGCTCCTGTTCCACCTGACACAATCATGTTGTACCCTGATATGACAAGTTTTTTTAGAAAATCTGCAACTTCATCAGTTATCGATCCCAGGGACAGGAGTCTGTCCATCGTCATTCCCTCCTTAGAAAATTTTCTTATGGTCATAACACAGCCGTCGAGACTGACCGGCGGCAGCACCACATTGACTCTCGAACCATCCTTAAGTCTCGCATCGACTATCGGAGACGACTCATTCACCAACCTGTTGCACCCGGCAACAATATGCTGGATTATGGATTTTAGCCGTTCCTCACTGTCAAATGTCCTGTCACATCTACACAGCCTGCCAGCCCGCTCTATAAAAATATTATTTGCCCCATTTATCATGATCTCCGTTATATCGTCATCGTCGAGCATCTCGGAAAGCACATCTAACCTCCTGAGACTGTTGAACAAGTCTCTCTTTATCTCCTGTTTTTCCTTCACACTCAATTGATTTTTCGCCGAATATTCCAGTATACACTGATCTATTACCTCCCGTACCCTGTTATCCTCTATGTCTCCGGAAAGATCAATCCTCTGCATAACCTTTGCACGTATACCCTGTATTTCTTCTCCATCTACCACTTATCCACCACCTGACTGTCTATAAACCTAAGCATTTCTGCGCTGCCCGGCGCCGCATTTGGCACCCGGACTCTTCTCATCCTTTTCGCAACCTTTCCAAGCTCCACTGACTCAAGCAGCCTTTCAAATGTACTGATCTTTTCCTGTGACTGCTCATCTGAAAGTTCCGGAATTATCACCATATCAAAAGCCGAAAGTACTGTCAGATCTTTTAGGACTGCCTGACCTATATCGAATACAACCGTCGTATATCTGCACCATTCCCGAAACTTATCTATCATCCACCGGACATCCTCACCTGTCAGCTCCATCGCATCCAGATATGAACGCATATAGCCGAGAACACTGTAATCATCCAACTTTACAGTATGTTCATCCACATACTCTGTAAATCCCACCGCCCGTTCTTTTACAAGGTAAATAGTGTTTGATATGACATCCTCCCTGTCATAAAACGAGCTGAATTCCTCCATTCCTATATACAGCCCGCCTCGAACCTCATCCCCCATACAAAGGCTTATGGCAAGATTTGTCTTGCCGCATCTCCCAATCGGAGATATCACTCCATACGACCTGAACAGCCGTCTGCGCCTTTCCGGAACATCGACATCCATGTACTTTAGGATTCCCTGAACAATATCACTTGACCTTGAATACTTGAACAACACCGCTGCACCTGATACTGTCTCTTATACACATCTCCGAGCCCACGAGACGC
>URJU01000097.1 GCA_900548315.1 uncultured Coprococcus sp.
ATACGAGATTACTACGCGTCTCGTGGGCTCGGAGATGTGTATAAGAGACAGAGTGCAAACACAACCCTGCCGCCGACCTCCAGGAAACCATTTATCATGGAGAATAGCACATCCCCCATGCCGTTTAAGGCACCTCTCAACGTATAGATAGTTCCAAGTGCAACATACATGCTGCCCGATATCACCATTCCCTTTGCGCCAAGGCGGATAACCTCCTGATCCGTCACGAAGAAATGAATGATGTTTTCTCTGAAAAGCAGTATTGCAACAAAGAGTACAGCGCTCAAACCTATTGTTATGCATTCCGCCTGCCATACAGCCTTTTTTATTCTGTCATATTGCTCTGCTCCAATGTTCTGTCCGGCAAATGTCGAAAGTGCAAGCCCAAGCGACGAAAATGGCTGGAATACTATCCCCTCCACCTTTCCGGTTGCAGTGTAAGCTGCCATGACCGCAGGACCATATCCATTTATAAGCGCCTGAAGAAGTGAGCACGATATGGATATCATAGAAGTCTGGACTGCCATCGGAAGTCCTATCTTGAAATCTGCTTTTAATATACTGTGATCCACCCTAAAGTCTTCTCGTCTGAGTTTGAAATATGAATTGGTTTTCACTGCATATATTATCGAGCCTATTCCCGAGACAATCTGGCTGAATACAGTTGCATACGCAGCTCCGGCAACTCCCATATCCAGATATACCACAAATATTATGTCCAGCACTGCATTTATAACTGATGCGATCATTAGGAATATCAGCGGAGTTCTCGAATCACCAAGAGCCCGCAGTATTGAAGATATTCCATTATATACCGCAACTGCCACCGTAAAGGCACAGGTTATCTTCATATATGTATACGCGTATGGAACTGTCTCCGCAGGCGTGTTCATAAGCCTGATGAGCGGCCCCGTAAGGCAGACCCCTAGCACACTCATGAGCAAGCCAACTCCCAATATCACGTAAATGGAATTTGCTATGGCTTTTCGCACAAGATCATCACGCTTTGCACCAAAATACTTCGCTATGACAACACCTATCCCAGCTGCCATCCCACTACACAAAGAAAAGAACAGAAAACTTATCATTCCAACCGAACCGACTCCTCCAAGGGCATTTGCCCCAAGATGCCTTCCGACAACCACTGAATCTACCACACTGTAGACCTGCTGAAACAGGTTACCTATGAGCAAAGGCATCGAGAACTTCATGATAAGTTTCAGACTGTTCCCTTCTGTCATATCCATCACATGTTCTTTTCTATTTAATTGTTTCTCTGATACTGTACTGTTCAATACTTTCTCCACTATGTTCTCCTCTGACATTCATATATTACGTCTTATTCTTTCTGATCATTCACCCATACATAGTCTCGCAGTATCTTCTTTATACAATACAAATAATGCACATATTCTAATACATGCATATATAACCCTCTTATCTGCTAACCCGTTACAGCATCATAACACATATATAATAATGAGCAACAGCTAATTAGCTAATAAACTCAAGTTACGTTCCTTTTAGTTCTCAATATAGTCGATATAATCACTCTCATCAGCAAATAACTGATACTGACCGTCCACATATCCCATATAACCCTCTGACACGAAATAACCTTTTAACATAATGACACCTCCTGCGTTCCCTGATATAGCACATCTTACTTTGTCAAGTGTCCAAAAAAATGTACATCATGTTACTGTTTTTTCGCACCATTATGCGTGACATGTATCGGTCTCCATATTATAATAGATATAACTTTTTTATATTATTTTATGCTGTCTTACTGCAGCGATGAGGAGGAAAATATGTACTACGGAGCGCTCGAAGCTGGCGGTACCAAGATGGTATGCGCAATAGGCGATGAAAACAAGAACATCATAGACAGAATATCTATTCCAACAGATACGCCTGATCAATCTGTTCCTGTCATGATAGACTATTTTAAGAAACACAACATATCAGCACTTGGCATAGGAACATTCGGACCGGCAAATGTAAACCAGAATTCCCCATCATATGGAACCATTTTAAAGAGTCCTAAGAAAGCATGGGAGGGATTCAATTTCTATAAAACATTCAGTGAGGCTCTTAAGTGTCTGGTTGTTGTGGATACAGACGTAAATGCAGCTGCATGGGGCGAATTTCTATTCGGCGCATTAAAAGGACTTCACTCTGGAATGTATCTCACCATAGGTACCGGTATAGGTGGCGGCGTGATAGCTGACGGACATCTCATCCACGGCATGATGCATCCGGAAACTGGTCATATCCTCATACCTAGACGTGATGGCGATGACACGCCATGTTCATGCCGTTTTCATCAGAATTGTGCTGAAGGTCTGGCTGCGGGACCTATGCTGGAGCGAAGAACCGGGATGAAGGGCAAAGATATCCCCGCAGACTCATCTGTATGGGATCTGGAAGCATACTATATAGCAGAAGCTCTTGTAAACTATACCATGTGCTACTCTGTTGAAAGGATAGTCCTTGGGGGAGGCGTCATGTCCAATGAATTTCTGTTTCCTATGATCCGCAAATATTACACCGAACTTCTCTCCGGATACATTGATATGCCACAGGTAAAGGATCCGGACACGTATATTGTACCTGCAAAGCTTGAAGGCAACCAGGGTATCATCGGAGCTATGAACCTGTTCTAAACCGGAAACTATACACACAAACACCCCATAATCTCATTTACAAATGAAATTATGGGGTGTTTGTTATATTTTTATCCAATTTCTGTATCGTATTATCTGAAAACCTACGCAAAGAAGGCAAAATACAAAAGAACTATAACTCCAAGAACTATTCTGTACCATCCAAATATCTTGAAATCATGTTTCTTGATGTAGCCCATAAGGAATTTGATCACCACAATAGAAACAAGATATGCCACTACACATCCTATTATAAGTATAGCAAGCTCTGCACTGGTGAATGAAAGTCCAAACTTTATGAGCTTAAGTGCACTGAGGCCAAACATGACTGGAACTGCGAGGAAAAATGTAAATTCCGCAGCTGCCACTCTGGATACGCCCAAAAGCAATGCGCCTATGATGGTCGCACCTGAACGTGAAGTTCCCGGGATGATTGAAAGCACCTGGAACATTCCTATGAAAAAAGCGGTTTTGTATGTAATATCATTCAGAGTCTCAACCTTAGGTGTCCTGGTCTTATTCCAGTTCTCGATCACGATAAATGCAATTCCATAAAATATAAGAGCTATCGATATGACCACTGCGGTGTGCAGATGAGCCTCAATAAAATCATCAAACAATAACGTAACTACGGCTCCCGGTATACAGGCAACAACCGTCTTAAACCACATGCTCCATGTATCCTTCTTGAATACCGACTGTGTCTTATCTTTCATCTGGAACGGCCACATCTTGTTCCAAAAAATAGTTACTACCGCAAGTATTGCGCCAAGCTGTATGATGACAAAGAACATATCCTTAAAACTGTCGCTGGCATCAAGCGTGATAAACTCATCCACCAAAAGCATATGACCTGTACTGCTGATAGGCAGCCACTCTGTGATTCCCTCAACGATACCAAGGAACACTACCTTAAGTATCTCAATAAAACTAAGTGCCATTTTTTCTCTCCTTTTGATCCGACCTTAATCTCTGATTATCTTGCTACAGCCTTTTGTATCATTGTATCTGAATTGTCAGTGTCAGCCGGCTGCGTCCTTTATAATAACATATTCTGCTATATTGTACATCATTCTTTTTTAAGCTTTAGAAAATGTTGAGATTCTGCTTACATTATATCTACATTTGAGCAGTTATATTTGGCTTTTACCACCCGTCTTTTGAAAAGTTTCAAGAGATTTACAGCTATCCGGAATGGCCGTCCCCCAGATCTCAACCAGCTTATCCACAGAAAATGCTGCATTTGCAGGGCTTGTGGATGGAAGTATCACCGGTTCTATATCGAGTTCTTTCTGCTGGTATTTTGAAAAATACTTCCCGGATGTCTTTCCATTACATATGACCTTTGTCACCTTCGATGAACTGATTATTTTCCCAAGATCTGTAGGAATTACATTTTTTATGCTGCTGTCACTTGAACCTATTATGTCGCAGCTGTATATGGTGTCCCAGAGTGCAATGTGATGTGCATGAAGCATAATCTTCTTCTCATCAATGGTGGTTGGGAGTTCTTCCCCCAGCACCCTGCTCATAACCTTCCAGAATCTGTTCTGGGGATGTCCATAAAAGAACATCTGCTCTCTGGACTTCACTGATGGCAGACTTCCCAATATAAGGATCTCCGAATCATCATCATAAAGCGGTGGAAATGGATGTACTATATGCTCATATTTTTGTGATTTTTTGTTCTGTGATCCCATAACTCTGCCTCCCTTGTCGGACATCTATCCATAATAAATTCAGGCTCATTTTTAATACACAACCATTTTTGCCTAATATATTGTAATCTGCATGTTGGTGATGCGCAAGGGTAATGCGCAAGAGGGTAATGCGCAGGAAACAATTTAATTTACATCCAAAACAAATTCATGTATATTAATAAAGTTAACGCATTTTCGCACGATACTCACGATATTAAGGAGATCTGGCGCGGTGCGGGGACAAACATATTTGGAGGGAATATTACATGAAAACCAGAGAATCTTTTAACAACAAATGGGGGTTCATCCTTGCCTGCATCGGCTCTGCCGTGGGAATGGGCAACATCTGGATGTTTCCCACAAGGGTCTCCATGTACGGGGGCGGATCTTATCTCATCCCCTATTTTATATTTGTAGTACTTATAGGATTTACCGGAGTCATTGGCGAGATGAGTTTTGGCCGGGCTACAAGGTCTGGACCAATCGACGCATTTGGAATCGCTATGGAACGAAAAGGGAAACGAAAACTTGGAGAGCTGCTCGGCGGAATACCTGTGCTCGGTGCCCTTGCAATGGCGATCGGTTACACCGTAGTCATGGGATGGATACTCAAGTATATGATCGGTGCTTTCACCGGAAGCACGCTGTCTCCGGCTGACATAGACGGATTCAGTGCTGAATTTGGCGGCATGGCCTCTGCATTTGGCAATAATATGTGGCAGATTATAGCCCTCGTCATAGGAATCGTCATCCTCATGTTTGGAGTAGGGAATGGCATCGAAAAGGCAAATAAGATCCTGATGCCTGCATTCTTTGTGTTGTTCATCATTCTGGCTATATACGCGGCATGCCAGCCGGGTGCAATAGATGGATACAAATACATATTCCGCATAGAACCAAAGGTTCTCGCGGATCCAAAAACATGGATATTTGCCCTGGGACAGGCATTCTTCTCACTGTCTGTCGCGGGAAACGGAACTCTGATATACGGCTCCTACCTTCCCGACAGCGAGGACATTCCGGAAGCTGCCGGACGCGTGGCCCTCTTCGATACCATTGCTGCCATGCTTGCAGCGCTTGTCATCATACCTGCCATGGCGACTGCCGGGGCTCAACTAAACCAGGGAGGTCCCGGATTGCTGTTCATCTTCCTGCCTTGTCTGTTCAAATCAATGCCGGGAGGATATATCATAGCGATCATCTTCTTTGTGGCTGTGTTTATGGCTGGACTGTCATCGCTTATAAATCTATATGAAGCACCGATTGCAACTGTTCAGGAAAAATTGAGCGTCGGCAGAAAACCCGCATGCGCCATCATTGGTGCCATTGCAGTTGTCGTGTCAATCTGCATACAGGGTATCGTGTCAGACTGGATGGATATTCTGTCCATCTACATCTGCCCGCTCGGCGCAGGACTTGCCGGAATCATGTTTTTCTGGGTATGTGGCAAAAAATATGTTGAGGAGCAGGTCAACACAGGAAGAGAAAAGAAATTCACGGAGAAATTCGTTCCTATCTGCAAATACATCTACTGTCCTGTATGTCTTCTCGTATTGATACTTGGTATCCTGCTCGGGGGTATCGGCTAAACATATAAAAGCAGCCTGACGGATCATCACCATGTATAACATTGGTGATGTACGCAGACTGCTTTTTCTTATTTTTTGTTATTCAGCACTCAGATATGTTCGTTTATTCATCATCCGAAAGTCCAAATCCCTCTTCCAGGAACCTGTTCCACTCGGCATTGTTGCTCTCAAGTTTTTTCTTCTGCATGATCCTGTTTCTATCTGTGAGGATGGAAAGCATCTCATCCACAATCTCCTCAAGCGGCAGTTCCTGGTAATGCGACAGGTATCCTATCATCCTTCCGGCAGTGAAGTCGGTGTTCAGATTCTTTGTTATGAGGTCACAAAATTCCTCTGGATACCCCCGGTCAAGCATCATATCATATAGTTCCATGCTCATCTCTGATCTCGGTTTCATTCAGATCTCCTTCCTATCACAAAGCTTGCCACCACTGTAAATATTGCACTGATCATAAGTTCTGTATAGTAGCCCAGTCCTCTGCTGAGTATCATGCCCGGCAGGAGCAATGTGCTGCCAAATATCGGCAAGAACATCTCCATAAAGAGTTTTTCACTGATTCCCATACCACCCGGAAGGGGAAGCATATCCACCGCAACTGCTATGGCACCCTGCATGAGAATGATAAGCCATGCTGATGATCCTGAAAGTCCAAATGCCTTGTACACAAACCATGTAGCTGCAAATAGTGATAATCTTTGCACAACTGTTATAATGAACACTACCACCAGCATCCCGAAATGTCCTACCATGTAATCCGCAGTCTGGTTATACTTTTCCATTGATGCCGCGAGCTTTTCCTCACGGGACTTCTTGTGCCTTAAAAACTTCATCCGCTCAAGGAGTCTGCTGCCATTCACCACAAATGCCTTTGCAAGCGACGGGTGAAATGCGAACAGCACCATACCAGCCACACACACAACGTTAAGTACAAGTCCGAGGTAAAATACCCACTGCACATCATCTATATATGTATGTATAAAACTCTGTCCAAATATGGCTATTCCAAGTCCCAGAAGTACCAGCACCAGCTTGTAAGTGATCGTCACTATGAGCAGCACCTGTGTGGAAACAGGGATTGGTATCTTCTTTTTCTTCATATAATATATCTGAGCCGGCTGTCCCCCCGACGCAGAGGGTGTGATGCAGCTGAAAAAGAATCCAACCGACGAGAACAAGAAACAGGTTCCCCTGTCTACCTTCACGCCAAGATTCCGCATCATATAGTGTATGATAATTGATTCTCCCCATATAAATACCACGACACATGCCACTCCCGGTACGAGCCACCAAGGATTCACCGTCTGAAGTATATCAGATATCTGTCCTATATCCTCGCCGTGAAACACTCCGTATACAGTTCCGGCAAATATGAGAACCAGGAACAATACGTTGAACACCATCTTTTTCTTATTTTCCATTTAACTTACTATCCTTTTTCATATCCGGGGCAATTCCCCTGTAAATACAGTGCGAACTTCATGCACAATGCTAGTATATCATGGATCATTCAATTAAATGGCAAAAAAGGGGGGTTTTTACTTTAATTATTTGTAATGTAAGTTTTGTACGACTTATACTTTCTATTTTTCGCTGTTCAGATTCGGCAGATTCTGCCCCTCCTCCCAGAGAGTCGCAACCTCAGTTCCATCCTTGTGGCAATACACTATCTTATTTATAACTCTTGGCTCCTCATCGCCATAGTATATATCTGAACTGCCTGTATGCTCATGTTCAGTCTGAGGGATAGCCGCGCCCTCTCTATATCCTCCAAAGCTCTGGTTTCCTGTGTTATATCTTCGGCTATGTGGGTATTCTTAGACAATGCCAGCACAAAACGATATACGTCTTTGTAGTACTTTTCGTATATTTCTTCTATTCCATTTTTTTCTTTTCCTGACGCCAAGTTTTTTACCTCCCTTCACATATAAGACCAGTAAACTAAAAAAACGTTACAAAAGGAGCAGACGCATGTAAGGCGCTTCGCGCGGCGTCTGCGTACTTCACAAGGAATCCTCCCACTTACGTGGGTCCCTCCTTATGAAA
>URJU01000098.1 GCA_900548315.1 uncultured Coprococcus sp.
TATCCCGGCGGCGGTGGGGTTCCCGGTCCCATTCCATTCATATATCCCGGCGGCGGTGGAGTCCCAGGTCCCATTCCATTCGGTTTTTCATTTTTTAATTCTTCTCCCATAAATATCCTCCATTCTTTGTAAATTCCCAAAACTCTCTATAAAACATTATACATTTCATCATACATATCTATTATCTTCTCTGCACTAAAGCAGACTCATCAAGACTCACAACTCTATCCATACACACAGGGGCTGTCAACCTGTATGCAAAGCTCCCTGACTCAAATAAGCAATACAATCTGCCATTATATGAATATATCTGTTCCAATTTCTGCGGGAGCTTAAGTTCCTGCCTTGGCGTATCGCTGCTATAGTTTGATCCGGATATTTTTCCTGATTTAATATCATACACCTCTACTTTAGATTCATCTATACCGTATGATATCGAAAATATGATCTCATTTCTGTAAACCTGAAGTCCCTGAACTCTTCCGGGAATATAAAATGCCTCATCCGGATCGTCGGAAATTGCCGTTCCCCCATTCACTATCGTATAACTGGCAGCCATACTATAGCTATTTTTCTCTTTTTTCCAATATCCCGCATATATGTGTCCATCATAATACGTTATAAATGATGTAGCAGGGAACATGACAGGACAAGTATTTCTATACGCTATAGCTGTATTCTGGCTATTGAAATTATATGCAACCATAGATTGAAGCGTCAGACACGATATGGATGCATATTTCGTTTTGGTATCTTCCTCTTCCACCGACAAATATGAAGAAAACCACAAAACGTCATTCTTATCATCATAGGCCAGCCCGCCAACATGAGTTGTATCCTTAAGAACAATTGTCTTGAGATATGTTCCCGTCTTTGAATCAAGCATGAATATAACCGATCTATGTGCCTTAGTCCTGCAATATGCACTTATAAATGTATATTTATCAGTGACTGCGATCCCCTGCGGTGTCATGGAAGTGCAGCTATCCGGCTCCTTTGTCTCGCAATTGAGAGTCATCGCATAGTCAAGTCCCGGAATAGTCATCATATCATATGACCTCGTCATATCTGTATTGTACATACCCATATTGTAGAATTCTGACTCTGTTGACATCTCCCACATCTGTGCCAGGAAAGAACCATTGCTTACAGCATGTGTACTCGTGCTATCCGAAACACCTGGCAACTCATAATTTCTGCAAAAAACAACGCTATATAAGGCAATCACTCCTATAGATCCGAAATATAACACCGCAAATGTCTTTATCAGCCGTCTTGGTATCTCCTTCGTTGACAGTAGGATCGCCATTCCCATATGGCATATAATTGTGACCAGCATCAGTGCATTTGTCAGCACATCCCCGTAACTTAGGAGCTGCAGTAGTATGCCGACAAACATTAACCGGTATGCCTTTTTCTTAACAGATAGCCTCAATATGCCAAGCCAGCCTTTTTTCTTCATGAACCACACCTGTATCGACTGCCATATAACGCACAATCCATACCCGATACACGCCACTCTCAAAAGCTGTCTGCACACGGCGACCATGATAGCTTCCAATGGCTGCCCGGCAGCATACATTGCCTGATAATACACTCCATATGACAACTGCCTGAGTCTCCATAGTATCATCATGATCATGGCTGCAAATGACACAAGGGCAAATATATTGGTGACCGTCTTTCTCCTGACTCCATCGCGATGTTCCTTCATATCAAGGCGCAGTTTTTTCTTTGCCTTTGTGAGGTCGCGAACATGTCTTTTTATCCTGCGCACTCTCCTGTATTCTGCACTAAGATACTTTAACGGAGCGTGCCGTTCTTTCATCTCACGATAATCTGACTTTACACGTTCCAAATTCTTCTCTTCATCCACCAGCTCCTGTCTTACCGCCCTAAGTGCTGATCTACATGTAACGTATCCCTCCAGATCAATCTGTGCCTGTTCCTGCAGCTCCTCGACTTGTTTTTTCAACTTCTGTTCTTTATTCAATTTAGGCCTTTTTCTGTCTTTTTTATTATCTTTTCCGTCATCCCTCATGAATAAACTCCCGGCATATCTATCTATTCTTCAAAGTATTGTTTTATTTTATCTTCCATAAGATCAGAGCCGATAATTATGATTATTTTCTGCCCTTTATCAATAGGTTTTATCTCTGTCTTATGGACTGTGGCATTAAGCTCCAGCCAGCTGTCCTGTTCTACGCTAAAAAATCCCTTTATCCTGAACACATCTCCGCATTCTTTATCCGAAAATACCCGATTCACTATATCGACAAGTTGTTCTCTGGTAAAATTCCTGTTCATTATATATACAGAACTATAGACATCGCTTTGTTTGAACCAAAGTTTTGTAAAATCATTGAGCTTATATCCGACTGACATAAATCTCTCATAGTCTTCACTGCCAAACAATTCCCAATCCTTTGTGATCACATCTCCGTCAAACCGGCGTCTGCACTGAAATTCCTCCAGAGTTTTATTCACAAATTCCTTTGTATGCGATATTTCATCTTCCGAAACTCCGCTCGTCTTACTCATGACCAAAGCTCCGCAGTTGGCGATTTCAGATGCAAGAACATACCTTGACTGTCTGGACATATCTGTATCAAGCTTTGCATCGACTATTGCAATAATGCTTCCAACCTCATACCACCTGTCAAGCGGTTCCTCATGAAGAGTATCAAAGAATTCATCTACATCAAATATTCCAGAAGGTTCCACAATAACCCTGTCATATCCGCTCATCCCCATTGCTATGAGTTTTGTCTTGAATCTTCTCTTATGGCAATCCTCTCCACAGCCTCCTGCCACCATCTCGGCATGACAATTAGGGCCCATCAAATCCTGCAGCAGCATCATATCCACATTCACTGCACCATAATCGTTCTCCAATATTCCAACGTTGTATCCCTTATCAACCAAATATTTCACATATTTTCTGATAAATGTAGTCTTGCCTGATCCCAGGAATCCGGTTATCAAATCTATCTTTACCACAGTGTATGCCTCTCTTTCTCTGCGACCTTTGCAGTACCTTTTTACCAGCCAGACCTAACATGGAATCCCCTGTCATCTTCCAAAGGAATATTCTTCACATCCATATCCTCGATAAAAATATACCTGTCCTGTCTAAGAACCGACACAACCTTATCAAGTGCCTCTGGGATTCCTTCGGCCTCCATCTCAACCGATCCGTCATACATGTTGCGAACCCATCCTGTGACACCGAATCTGGAAGCAGCGTACTCCGCCTTGTATCTGAATCCCACGCCCTGAACACGACCTTTAAACACATAATGTCTTCTGATTTTCTCCATGTAATCTATCTCACCGCGTTATCGTACTTATCTGCGTCAAATACTATTTTTCCGCCACACATCGTATAGTGTACCCTTCCCGGCAATGTCCATCCTGCAAATGGGCTATTCTCCGCCTTTGATGCAAAATTGCCAACTATCCACTGCTCATTTTCGCCAAATATGACCAGGTCTGCCGGCGCACCCTCAGCTACCTTTCCTGGCTCCATGCGATAAAATTCTGCCGGATTCTTACTCATAAGCTCCATAAGTTTCATAAGTGATATATAGCCCGGCTGTACAAGAGAATAAATACCTAATGCCAGCGATGTCTCAAGACCGGTTATGCCACTTGGTGCTTTGTCCAGAGCTCTTGCCTTCTCCTCTCTGCTATGTGGCGCATGATCCGTAACGATCATATCTATAGTTCCATCCTGAATGCCTTCTATGATCTGTCTTCTATCCTTCTCCGTTCTGAGTGGTGGATTCATCCTTGCCAGTGTGCCGTATTTCAACACAGCATCCTCTATAAGGGTAAAATGATGTGGTGTTGCCTCTGCATGAACATCCGCACCAAGTTTCTTTGCCGTCCTTACTATATCCACCGAATTCCCTGAACTGATATGCTGTATACACACAGAGGCTCCGGTGTGGAGAGCCAGAACACAATCCCTTGCGACCATTATATCCTCGGCTGTCCTCGACGCGCCTCCATACCCAAGCTTTTCTGAGACTTTGCCCTGATTTACCCCCGGCTGTACTATAAACAGTGGATCTTCTTCATGAAGGCTTATAGGAAGATCAAGCTCTCTGGCCTTTTCCATGGCTTCAAGCAAAAGTTTCTCGTCCATAATAGGGATTCCATCATCCGTGAATCCTGCCGCACCAGCCGCTGCAAGACCATCCATGTCCACAAGTTCCTTGCCTGCGAGCTCTTTTGTCACTGTGGCAGTCTGAACAACGTGAATACCAGTCTTGGCGCCTTTCTCCTGTATATACTTCAGAGTATCCAGATTATCCACTGCAGGCTTTGTATTCGCCATACATACAACCATGGTAAATCCGCCCCTGGCTGCAGCCGCAGCTCCTGTATTTATATCTTCTTTATATGTGAATCCCGGATCACGAAAATGCACATGTGTATCCACAAGTCCCGGCGCGATCACAAGTCCCGTGGCATCAATCACCTCAGCACAATCCACATCCAAGTCCTTTCCGGTCTTTGCTATAGTATTTCCGTCAACCAACACATCCATAATCCCATCTGTGCCTGTTACAGGGTCAACAACTCGTCCGTTTTTTATCAATATCATTCTTTATTCACCTCATCACAATATTTAATATAATCTTCTATTATCTGGCTGTGAACCGTAGCTGCCCGGCTGACCGTATGTGTTCGACTGCACTCCGTAGCCGCCCGGCTGACCGTATGTGTTCGGCTGCGTGCCGTAGCCGCCCGGCTGACCGTATGTGTTCGGCTGCGCTCCGTAGCCACCCGGCTGACCGTATGCATTCGGCTGTGAGCTATAGCCACCCGGCTGACCGTATGTATTCAGCTGTGAGCCGTAGCCACCCGGCTGACCGTATGTGTTCGGCTGCATGCCGTAGCCGCCCGGCTGACTGTATGTGTTCGGCTGCACTCCATAGCCGCCTGACTGACCGTATGTGTTCGGCTGCGTGCCATAGCCGCCTGGCTGGTTATAATGATTTGACTGACAGCCTCTCATAGGCATATATCTGAAATTGTATGGTGCTGTCCATATAGGCTGTACAGCTATAATATGATCCTCCTTTGCCGCATGTGTTATAAGAAGGAACATCAGAATTATCGCCAGCGCAAGTACCGCTATACAGAGCAGAACACTGGTGTCCTCAACCGACAAAACGAAGTCATACAGACCATGTATTCCAAGAGGACACACATACGCAAGCAGAAGATTGCCCAATACACTCTCACCATTATTGGCATCTTCTCTCGCTTTGGCATATAAAAATCCCATAACAACACCACACGCACAGTGAAGCGGAACCGCAGATACGGCGCGCATGATTCCGGTACCTATTCCTCCCTGAAACACATATATTACATTCTCAAGAGTTGCAAATCCGAGGGATGAGCAAACTCCATATATCACTCCGTCATAGCTATGATCAAAATTCTTGTTCTTCCATGTCATCAAAAGCATTCCAAGGAATTTTCCAAGTTCCTCTATCATCGCAACTATGAAAAAACACTCCACAAAATTATACATTGCAGATCTGGGATCCAACCCAAGCATATACAATAATCCTGAACCCAATATTTCAACAATGACCGCAGGTATGGCACTCACCGCACCAAGAACCGCCAGCCACACAAGGAGACTGGTCGGATTCCTTCTCTGTTTATTTTTCCCCACCACAAACAACAAAAGTAAAATCGATGGCAGTATCGCCAACCTCAACGCAAATGCACTCATGTAACACTCTCCCTCTATCTTATGTTAATAGACACATATATTCTAAGATACCATTTTTGATTGAAATTCACAATAAGCAGAGACCTTACATGATATTATTTTTCACAAATACGCAAAGAGCGGACATCTCCCCAATGAAAAGCCCGCTCTCTGTCATACTATAGAATTGCCCTGTATACATGTATTATATACTCATTTAATCTCTCTTCGTCACATCTATATCACCGCTGCTCGTAATGATCTCGCAGCTGCCCTCAGCATCAACATAAGAATCCGGAACATCTACATCGCCGCTGCTTGTCTTTGTCTTATAATTGAATCTCTTATTTGAAGTTATATCCACTGATACATCTCCACTTGAAGTTTCTATGGTGAATACTGCCGCATCACTGTCCGAGAGTGTTATATCACCACTTGACGCATTGCATACTACACTCTCTGTTTTCATATTTGTTGAATTGATATCACCACTCTTCGTTGTGAATTCAGCCTTATCTGCAGCTACAGTGTCGCTGAGTGTGAGATCTCCGCTATTTGCGGAAAGATTCAGCTCCTCTGTCGCAACACTGTCAAGCTTTATACAACCGCTACTTGCTTTTACTGTGATGCTGTCTGCATTTGCACCTGTTATACCGATGTCTCCGCTCGAAGTAACAATGTCTATATTCTTCACCGCAAGATAATATTCCACATCCACATCGCCGCTGCCTGTGACTATCTTTATATCCTCATATTCAGTCCCAGCTAGATATACTGTAACCGACGGCCATGTAACTGTGCTCACACCCAGTGATATATTAAATGCACTATTTCTCGTATCATCGGCTGTTATCTTCAAAACTCCATCCTTCACATCAACATGATGTGTAAGACCAGCGCAATCATAATACTCAACGTAGTCTGCATCTCCCTCGGCCTTCTTCACCATTACATCTATATCCGATGAGCTCTCTATGTCTATACTCTTGAATGCATCTTTTACGTACTCTGTCTTTTTCTCGTATTGTATATTCTCTGACTTCATATCCTTGAGATTGATTTGCACATTCGGCCAGCTGAAACCATTTGCCGCAAATGCAGATATTATAGTTATTATTCCGGCAACTATCATAACCGATGCCACTATAACCGCTTTCTTTGTCCTGCTCATATCCTATCTCTCCTTTACAAACATTCTCTTGATACCGTTCACACTGGCCTTGCACACCTTGAATATGCCCACTGTAACAGGTTTTACCGACACAATGAAAAGTATTGCTATCCCTGTACCGATAAGCGCTACTCCAAGCATGAGAAAAGCTGCATATGGGCAATGGGCTATGAACAGTGGGATTACACTCACTATTCCGCATATTCCTGCCACTACAAAACTGAGCACGACCACATAAAACGACACAAGCAGTGTAAATGCTACTATCCAAAGTGTTAATAAAAGCACCGCTGCGGTTATGAGAAGTGGTATCCATACCGGCGATCCGAGAATTATAAGGATAACCTCCCAAGCTTTAAGCTCATGCTTTGGCTTTATCTTCTCTTTGACGATCTTTGCAAGAGGCATCTCCGAGAGTATCTGTTCTACCGCATCATCCGGTGACACCATATCTGCGACAGCATCATCCTCGGAAAGTCCATCCTCGATCCTATCATCGATCATCTCACTATAATAATCTGTAAATCTTTCTATATCCTCAGCCGGCATGGCCTTGATCTTCTCCCTTATGGCCGTCAGATATTCCTGCTTATTCATCTGTTTCATCCTCCTTCACTATGAACTGATATATAGATTCCAATTCCTTCCACTCTTCTTTGAACTCTTCTATCCTCGCCCTTCCGACATCTGTTATATGGTAATACTTTCTTAGTCTGCCATTGTGCTCCACAGAATACACATTCAGGAAAGCGCCAGCTTCAAGTCTCCTGAGTATGGGATAAAGTGTTGATTCAGATATGGTCACATATGGTTTCATATCTTTGATGATCTGGTATCCATATGAATCCTCGTCCTTTATGGCTGCCAGCACACATACATCCAACATTCCTCTTTTTAATTGTGTGTCCATCGCTATACCTCCTAACGTGGTATACTATACATCGCATAGTATTATGTGTCAAGCGGTATTTTCTATAATATCTCCACTTCGACAAGGGGTCAGGTACCTCAGTCCCCACGACAAGGGGTCCTGTCTCTTATACACATCTGACGCTGCCGACGATAAGGC
>URJU01000099.1 GCA_900548315.1 uncultured Coprococcus sp.
GCCTTATCGTCGGCAGCGTCAGATGTGTATAAGAGACAGTTTATCCCCTGATTGTTTTCCGGCAGCACATCCCTTAACTCTCTGTTTCTGAGAGGCCGTCCTTTCGCCGGGGCAATGAACGGCATAAAGTATTTGTCAACGCCGCCAAAATATTTGTGGTGTGCATTCCTGTATATGTATCCTGTTATCCCCTCCATCGGGGCAAGATATATCAAACCATCCCTGTTGTTCATCCATCATTCTCCCATTAAACTCGGTATAAATATCCTGCAACGACATCCCATACACAAAAAAATATAGAGACATTCATCACTCACATGACAAATGCCTCTACATTATAAACTATATTGTTCTATTTGAACAGATTTGTAACAAACTGTACAAAGTCAATTCCAAATGACTGGAGGAGTAACAACGCAAGCAATATCGGTGCCACAAACTTTACCATGACAATATAGAGTTTCTTTCTTCCAAACTTCTCGCCATTTCTTGTGACCTCGTCTATAACCGTCTTTGGTTTTGCCACCCATCCAATGAGAATACATGACAGAATAGCCACAAGCGGCATGAAGATGTTGTTACTCAGGTAATCCATCACATCCAGGATCTGAGCTGTCGCTCCATTAGGAAGTTTAAGCTCAAAGTACCATATGTTGTAACCGAAACATACGACCAACATTCCAACAATTGCATATACAGTTGTTATGACCGCACTCTTCTTTCTTGTGATGTGGAACCTATCCATAAGTCCGGAAACTATCGCCTCCATGACTGACACAGATGAAGTTATCGCTGCAAATGTAACCATAATAAAGAACAATGCACCGATCACTGTTCCAACCTTACCCATAGCATTGAAAACCTTTGGCAGTGATATAAACATAAGTCCAGGGCCCGCTGACATACCTTCCGTTCCAGAGAACACATACACCGCTGGGACTATCATCAGACCAGCAAGAAATGCCACAGCCGTGTCAAATATCTCTATCTGATTGATCGACTTCATAAGGTTAACATCATTCTTAACATATGAGCCATATGCAACCATGATACCCATGGCGACACTTATCGAGAAGAATAGCTGTCCCATGGCATCCATTACAACCATGAAGATATCCCTAAATGTCATTCCCTTAAAATCAGGAATCAAATATACCTTCAGTCCATCAAATCCTGTTCTGATCGTACCATCATCACCAGTATGCTTGATCGTCAGTGAGTAGATTGAAATTCCAATTATAAGAAGTACCAATATCGGCATGAGCACCTTGCTAAACTTCTCTATTCCCTTTTCAACACCACAGAATACGACAACGCCTGTGGCCGTGAGGAATACAAGTGCAAATACTATAGGCGCAGTCTGGGCTGTTATAAAACCGGTGAAATAACCGTCACCAGTGGCAGCCTCCGTCTGACCTGTAAAATACGCTGTCATATACTTCAGAACCCATCCTCCGATAGTACAGTAATATGGAAGGATTATGACCGGTACGATCCATGCCAGACCGCCAAGCCATTTCCACTTCTTATGTATAAGACCATAAGCTGTGAGCGGTCCCTGCTGAGTCTTTCTTCCTATTGCAATATCTGTTGTGAGCAGTGTGAATCCAAATGTAAGTGCAAGTATTATATACACAAGTATAAACACACCACCGTTGTCCTTTGCCGCAAGATATGGGAATCTCCATATATTACCAAGTCCTACCGCACTTCCCGCTGCTGCCATAACAAAGCCCAGCGTCCCCGTAAAATTACTTCTTTCCTTCTTATTCATAATCTCCCTTTCTGTTTTTGCTTTTATTTTTTGCTGCCCAGTCCCCTGTCTGAACAGTTACTTTTTCTTTTAGACTTCAGCTTTGCCGATGCCGCAAAATATGCACGACATCTTGCAGGATAATTTCTGAACGCGCCATATATATTGTATAAATAGAATCCAAATGTCAGGAATTTACCGGCTGGTCCTATCTTGTCCTTCAAGGTCTTCGGGTATCTCCTTCCGCCAACCTCAGGATGATTTCCGTCATTTATATAATTTATCAGATCGTCCTCGGTGTGTATATTCTCTGGCAGATATGTTCCAGCAAGCCCTACACAGTTCTCCTTGTGGGCGTCACTTCCGCCGAAAACTGGTATGTCATAATAAGCTGCCAGCCTTCTAGCCATCTTATTCCTCTTATCTGACTCACAGCAATTATAGCCCTCTATAAAATCAAAGTGCTGTGCATACAGCCGATGCTCGATCATCCCCAACCTTCTCGTACTGCCAAAGCTCATGAACTTTTCTCCAAACGGATGTGCCGGCCCTATTATCCCGCCACACTCATGCACAAGCCATATCACTCTGATAAGTGCCATTCCTCTATGCTCAAACAGTTCATAAACTTCCTCTGGGGTATCTGATGGCAACACTATGAGAAAGTGTCCATAGTCAAATGTATCGTATTCTATTCCTCTCAGGACAACAAAATCCTTAACTTTTTCCATCTGACTCAAGTATGCCCTATAGCCATTATATGAATCGTGGTCAGTGACAAGCATCCCATGAAATCCACGCTGCTTTAACAACTGAGTATAATCAACTATCTTTACTTTTGCATCAGGCGAACCCTCAGCCGTATGACAATGCATATCAAATCTTACTCTGTTCATTTGCTCATCTCCTCTGATTGCCTATCATGACATACATCTAGTACTCTGCACCATTTCCCAGCCATTTGATCTCAGAGAAAGGATAATACACAAATTCCGCTTTGGCAAGTATCTTCTCTCTCTTTACATAGGTGTTGTCCCACAATCTGGCATCGGCAGAATTTGGCCTATTGTCCCCCAGCATAAAATAACTGTCTTCAGGCACCTGATAAGGACCAAATGATCTCATGTCGGTTCTCGCCTCATCACTCAGATAATCCTCATTAAGCGGAGTATCACTGCCATTTATATATACTTTTCCTTCCTTGATCTCAACCGTCTCCCCTGGAAGTCCAATGATCCTCTTAATGTAAACTTGCGTCTCATCATCAGGCCATTTAAAAATGGCTATATCTCCTCTCTTCGGATCAGAAAACTTATATGTAATCCTGTTTCCTATAATGTTATCATCAAGCTGTATCGTCTCCAACATGGATCCTGTAGGCACATTGCAGTTTAATATAATAAAATGTCCAAATATAAATGCTATGACCACCGCAATTGCAACGGTTACCAAACAATCTAATATCTCTCCTCTGTAATCACGTTTTATTGCTGATCTTTCAAGCCGCATCTGATGCCACACTGCTCCGCCATGTTTTGAGCTGCTCTTGCCCTCATCCACAAAACCAAACTGTTCATAAAACGATATCATCTCCGGCTTGCATGTGAGCACTATACCATCGAGCTTGCATCTCGCAGTCTCCTGTATAACTTCCTTCATTACCTTTGCTGCATATCCATTATGCTGATACTCCGGCAATGTCGACACACTGAATATCATAAGCCAGCGACCATTCTTATCGTAGAATTCCTCGCCTGCATACATTTCATCACGCAGATCATGCTCATTAGTAGTAATACCGTTTATACCAGCAATTATTCGCCCAGCTTTTTTTAACACCCAAAAGGTCTCTCTGTGTGCATACAATCTTCGCTCGACTGATTCCCGGCTCGCTGCCTCAGCCGAAGGGAAAGTGGTCTGCTCCAACTCGACTAACTGTTCAAGCTCTCTTTTTTTCGGATTTTTAACCTTCATGAATGTCCAAACACCCCTTTTCTTAAGACACCTAATCATCATTATCTCACATAAAAAAATCGTGTCAAGAAAATTGTCTTCTTCATACTAAAAAGATACTAAATAAAGAGCAAAAAAAGGCACATATATGACGTAATCCTCCAAAGCTCTGAACATCATGGTAGGATACTATATATGTGTCTTTTAACAATTATATTTTATGTGCAGACGCATGAAAGGCTTTTCGCGCGGCGTCTGCTTGCATCTTAAGGAATCTCCCGCCATAGAACCCCAGCCATGCATAATCGCCTCCGGCGATGGCTGGGGCTACATGGCAAGTTTTTCCAAACTTGCCACATGTTAAGCGAGTCCTCCTTATGATATTACTCTACACTGTAGTTTGGTGCTTCTTTTGTAATGTGGATGTCGTGTGGATGGCTCTCCTTGAGTGAAGCTGCTGAGATCTTGACAAACTCTGCCTTCTCATGAAGCTCCTCTATATTCTTGGCACCACAGTAACCCATACCTGAACGAAGTCCGCCGATAAGCTGGAATACTGTATCCTCAAGTGATCCCTTGTATGCAACACGACCTTCAACTCCCTCTGGAACAAGCTTTCTTGCGTTCTCCTGGAAATATCTGTCCTTAGAGCCATTCTCCATGGCTGCTATAGAACCCATGCCTCTGTATACCTTATACTTACGTCCCTGATAAAGCTCAAAATCACCAGGTGCCTCATCTGTTCCTGCAAACAGACTTCCCATCATACATACATTAGCACCGGCTGCAAGAGCCTTTGTGATATCTCCTGAATACTTGATTCCGCCATCTGCGATAACTGGGATTCCCGCGTTCATAGCAGCGTCATATGCCTGCATGATAGCTGTGATCTGTGGAACACCGATACCAGCAACAACTCTTGTTGTACATATAGAACCCGGTCCGATACCGATCTTAACTGCATCTACACCCATATCAATCATGGCCTGTGCACCAGATCTTGTCGCTACGTTACCTGCGATAACCTGAAGGTCTGGATACTTCTCCTTAACCATCTTGAATGTTCTCAGAACGTTTGCTGAATGTCCGTGTGCTGTATCTATAACTATGGCATCAACTTTTGCTGATACAAGCTCTGCAACTCTGTCGAGAATATTGGCTGTACATCCAACTGCTGCTGCGCAGAGAAGTCTTCCCTGAGCATCATGTGCTGAATATGGATACTTAATCTGTTTCTCTATATCCTTTATTGTTATAAGTCCCTTGAGATGGAAGTCATCATCAACGATAGGGAGTTTCTCCTTACGTGCCTTTCCAAGAATCTCTCTCGCCTCGTCAAGTGTGATTCCTTCCTTGGCTGTGACAAGTCCCTCTGATGTCATTGACTCTTTGATCTTCTTTGTATAATCCTTCTCAAACTTGAGATCACGGTTTGTAATAATACCTACAAGTTTTCCATTCTCTGTGATCGGTACGCCTGAGATCCTGAACTTGCTCATGAGTTCATCTGCATCAGCAAGTGTATGCTCTGGAGATAAATAAAATGGATCTGATATTACACCGTTCTCTGATCGCTTTACCTTGTCAACTTCCTCTGCCTGTTTCTCGATCGTCATATTCTTATGAATAACTCCGATACCACCCTGACGAGCCATGGCTATTGCCATTCTGTGCTCTGTAACTGTGTCCATACCAGCACTCATAAGAGGAATATTCAACTTAATCTTCTGTGTCAGCTGTGTTGTAAGGTCTACGTCATTTGGTAATACCTCTGAATAAGCAGGTACCAATAAAACGTCATCAAATGTAATTCCTTCGCCAATAATCTTACCCATTTTCTTATCTCTCTTTCTGTAAAATATTATAATAACTGCACTTGCCGTGCTTATTATCTGTCTCAATCCGTCTTTATAGAGAAAACACATCACCCAACACTTATCGCGTTGGGTGATGTAACTTTTTAAACATGCTAACAAATTATATTCTGCTTGTCAAGGGAAGTTCTGTCTGTCACTTCTCTGTTGTGGCTATTACGGACTCCGTTCCCACATTTGTCTCTATTACATCAGGATCAGCAGGGTCTCCCGGATACACGTAAGTATCCTCAACGCCAAAGTCAATACTGTCATCGCCCACCTGAGCTATAGATATCTCCTGCCCAGCATCAAATGCCTGATTTCTTGGGAGAAACAATGTATTTCTGTCTATATATATCGTCTCACTGAGAAATGCATCATTCAACCACACAAATGTACACTCATTGAAATTTCTTCCATGGATGTAATACCCCTGAAGTTGTTCAGTTGTATCTGTCTGAGCCCCAGCCGATATCTCTGTACTTTCCTGTTTCTCCGTCGTCTGGCCGGTCTCCGTATCATCCGCAGGTGGTAAATATACGCCCTTTTCCACGTGGGATATGCTGATCTTTTCTATTCCATATCTCATATTTGTCGGTTCATATGGCCAGCCGTCAGGATACATATATCTCTTGCCATAAAGCATATCATACTCTATGTTCTCAAGCTCATCATCGTAGTTCTCATCGCCAGGCTTATACTTGGACCGGAACTTCTGAACATAGCTCTTCTCAAATCCCAGCATATCAAACACCTTTGTGCTGAGCTGATATGCTGCCAGATCCTCATCCTCCACTGGGAAGTTATCCATATTGCTCCACACAAAGTACTCTGTCTGGTAAAGGTTACCGTTCTCTACATCATCATCTGTGAGTTCAAATCCCGGCAGATGATCTCCATACATTACAAGCACCACAGGCTCATTGAAAAGCTTAAGACGCTCTATGAGCTGTCCTATAAACTCATCCATCTCGTGCAGCTGATTACAATAATATGTCCACTGCGTATCAAGAGCCTCATCGCCTGTTCCGGCAACCTTTATCGGATAGCTGTAATTCTCCTCGTCAAGTTCAGAAGGATATCTTCCATGTCCCTGGACACTGACCGTAAAGACGAAATCCCTCGACGTAGTAAAAGTTAGAGTCTTCATTATCTCTCCTGTCAGGACATCATCCTTCTCCCAGTTTTTCTGAGTGTGATGCAGATTGTACATATACTCCATCGGTGTAAATGTGTCAAATCCCATATTCTTGTACACCTTATATCTGTCATAGAATGTACCGTCATGGTTATGCATCGCATGTGTCGAATATCCGTCAAGCTTGAGCTGTGTAGCCATCGTCTCTATGGTCTGTTTGCCCAGAATCGTCTTATATGGATACTCTCCTGCGCCAAAATATGCCACATCAAACCCCGACAACACCTCAAACTCAGAATTGGCTGTACCTGCGCCAATGGCAGGCATCGTCAAGAATCCTGACGTACACTCCTCCTTCAGCTTTGTGAAGTTCGGTATAGGATTCTCATTGAATGTGAGATACTTCACATAGGACGGATCCATGAACGACTCAAGCTGCACAAATATCACATTTGGCTTATCCTTGCCAAGAGTGGAATCTGTTGTACCAACGCTGTCCAGATCATCCTTTATCTCCAGCATCTTATCCTCACTGTAATCGCTCGGCTGTCCGATCCCGACATCCACAACACTGTTGGAGAAACAATATACAAATCCATAATTGTTATACGCCGTTGCAAGATTTGCAAAATTGTCCGATATAGTCTGTGCATTAAGGGCTATCTTGGTGAACAACATTACACAGAAGAACGTTGCCACTATGAACACCGTGGTCCTCGTCCTGTATATATTGCCCGTGACAGTTGGTGACTTTATGAACAATATGATCACTCCCGCAAGTGCAACAAAGAGCAGGGCTGCAATGAGAACTATCTGCCAAACATCGAAATATTTGTCTATGATAGTTATCGTATTTCTTGCCATAAGCATATCTATGGCTGAGAATGGTGTTATTCTAAATCCAAGAACTATACAGTTGGTTATACCCAGTATCAACCAGGCAAATGAAATAACACAATATCCAAAAATCCTCTTTCTCATAAGCAGTGAAAGTGTCAGTGTAAAGAAAATAATGGAACAATTATACAAAAAGATCAATGGCTGATTCCAAACATATTCCACAGCTTTGAATAACGAATGTCTTCCAAGCGTTTCCAGAACGACATCCAGCACGATCGCCAGGATCAGGCAGATAAAAACTGCCGAATGATGAAAATTCTTAAGTCTTTCTTTCATAATTTACATA
>URJU01000100.1 GCA_900548315.1 uncultured Coprococcus sp.
GGAGGAGGGCGCGTTTACCTCCCGTGCGCAGTTGAAAAAGGTCAAGGGCCTTGGCCCCAAGGCATTTGAACAGTGCGCAGGCTTCATGAGGATTAGTGACGGAAAGAATCCGCTTGATGCGACATCCGTCCATCCGGAAAGTTACGATATAGCCACCGCTCTTCTGGAACACCTCGGCTACAGCTCAGATGACATCTCAAAGGGCAACCTTAAGGAGCTTTCCAAAGCCGCAGGCAATGTCAAGAAACTTGCTGAAGAGCTGGGAACAGGAATCCTCACTCTCACAGACATTATCAAGGAGCTTGAAAAACCCGCCAGAGATCCGCGTGAAGAGATGCCTAAACCTATCTTGAGGGGCGATGTACTCGAGATGAAAGATCTCACCGAGGGAATGATCCTCAAGGGAACCGTCAGAAACGTTATTGATTTCGGCGCATTTGTGGATATCGGAGTGCATCAGGACGGACTTGTACATATCTCTGAGATGTCCAACAAATTTATCAAGCACCCTCTCGATGTCGTGAGTGTTGGAGATATAGTTCAGGTCAAAGTCATCGGCATTGATCTGAACAAAAAGCGTATACAGTTATCTATGAAAGGAATAAATTAAGCTGTCACACCAGCTCTCCCACAGCATACTCTATACAGAGAATGTTATATCTGGAGGCTTTTGTGGAAGCAAACAGAAACTGCAGCCGTGGCAGCCAGGGACGCTGCTATTACAACAACCAGGGCACCACGGTCAAATACACCAATCAGGCTGGCGGATGCCGCCCTGCAAAAGATGAACAAAAAACATGCCCGGAGGATTCAAGAAGACGTCCTGTGGGCATGACTTATATTCCGGAACAACCATTCGAAAATCTCTATGACGCCAAGTGCGGTCTTCAGGAAGGCACCATGTTTAAGGATCTCAATCTCATATTCTGCGGCATAAGGGGGAAACAGTCATGAACAAAATGAACAAGAAACAGCTCATGCGTTTTATAACAGAAGTATCTTTTGCCATGGACGACATCGCCCTCTACCTTGATCTGCACCCATCATGCAAACACGCACTATCCAGCTATGAAAACTACCAGAGCATGAGGCAGCAGGCTGTGAAGGATTACATCAGTCTGTATGGTCCGCTCAACAAATATCAGGTAAACGATGACAATTATTTCACATGGGTTAACGACCCATGGCCATGGGAAAGGGAGGGTAACTGCTGATGTGGATTTATGAAAAAAGACTACAGTTTCCTGTTAATATAAAGGAGACAAATGCAAAACTTGCCCAGGATATAATCAGTCAGTACGGTGGTCCTGACGGCGAGTTGAGTGCATCCATGAGATATCTCTCGCAAAGATATTCAATGACCGACAACAAAGTCAAGGCTGCACTCACCGACATCGGTACTGAGGAACTCGGCCACTTGGAGATGATCGGATCCATCATACACCAGCTCACACGGGATTTGAGCATGGAAGAGATAAAGGCATCTGGCTTTGATAAATACTACATTGATCACACTATAGGCATCTGGCCTCAGGCCGCAGGCGGTATTCCATTCAATGCATGTGAATTTCAGTGCAAAGGGGATCCTATAACGGACCTCTTTGAGGACATGGCTGCTGAACAGAAAGCGCGCTCTACCTACGACAACATCCTCCGGCTCTGCAAAGATCACCCGGATGTTGCTGAGCCGATAAAATTTCTTAGAGAACGTGAGATTGTTCATTTTCAGCGTTTTGGTGAGTGTCTGGAAACCGTGAAGGATAATCTTGATTTCAAGAATTTCTATGCCTTCAATCCCTCATTCGACACTAAGGCTCCATGTCTGAAGAACAGTTGAAATAATACCCGATCAGTGCTAAAATAGTGGCACTTTTACTAGAAGGAGTAATGCTATGGCTAATACACAAACTACTCATTCACAAAAATTCGGAATTATACTGGTGCTTTCATGCGGAATCATGTGGGGAATCAGCGGAGTTCTGGGACAATACATCTTTCAGGCATCTGATGTGAATTCAATCCAGTTATCCATTATTCGCCAGTTTATATCCGGTATAGTATTGCTCTTTATCTCTGCACTAAAAAAAGATAAAAAGGCTTTGTCCATATGGTCAAAGCCTAAAAGTGTTATCTCTCTGATTTTTTTCTCCCTCACAGGAGTGATGGGCGTACAATTCACCTACTTTGCCTCAATCGAGCATTCGAATGCAGCAACAGGCACAGTCATCCAGTTTACATATATCATTATGATTTTGCTTTACACTGCTATATTCATGCATAAAAAACCGCAAAATTACGAAGTCATATCTGTAATATGCGCATTTGCCGGAATTTTTCTGATTGCAACACACGGCAAACTTAATTCTCTTGCTATATCATTTCCAGATCTTTTTTGGGGGCTTATATCAGCCGTTTGTTTTACTATATATTGTCTTTATCCACAGAAATTATACAATTCGTATGGGCTTGTCAACGTTATAGGATGGGCTTCTCTATTCGCTTCCATCATCCTGTTACTTGTAACCAGGACATTCACCTTCCCTCATATGAACATACAGATACTCACAGCTTCCCTTGCTGTTGCTATTGTCGGCTCACTCATTCCATTTACTATATACGGCATAGGAATCGGTATACTTGGCAGTGTCAAAGCGAGCCTGTTTGTCACAGTTGAACCTGTCACGAGTGCTCTTCTGACATGGCTGGTTCTCGGTACAAAATTTTCCGGGATGGATCTGGCTGGCTTTCTGCTTATACTCGGTTCAATTCAAATGGTAGCCATTCAAACATTTAGGAATGAAAAAAACATCATACAGGCGGAGCAAACTAGGTTGCCTTAAGCCCCAATTACAATCTTCATTCACAGATCACGTCCAACGCAGATTTCATGAGCCGGAGCTTTCGTAGTTTCACATCCAGTTTTTTCTCCCTGTCATTCATGCTTTCATACATATTTCTTCTGCGTCCATCAAGCATCTGCAGCTCTGTCCTTTTTTTGTGAATTGCATCACGGTCTGCACACAAGGCATTTAAACATGTCTGATTATGTTCAAGTTCATCATGTAATCTGGCTCTGTCGCCTTTTTTTATTATCCCCCAGTATTTAGCAACTACATATCCCGCACAATAAAACGCTCCAATGACCAGCATCATAAATATTAAGATATACAACAATCTGCCATTAGGAAACATATCTCCTGTCTTTTTCAGTGTGGCAGACAATAATATTATTGACAAGATTCCCATTGTCATCATAGGTATAACTGTGGCTCTGATTCCCATAAGGATCCATTCTCTTCGGTATTTTCGAGGCAGCTCTTCTGCTCTTTTTCTAAGTGTTGTGATCTCCAGCTCCATCGCCCTTTCTTTTGCCCATACCATATTGAGTTGTTCTAAAACATCGGGACTGACTGTATAATCATTTCTAATTTCAATATATTCCTTAATATCGCTTTGATTTTCATAGGCTTGATATTCTATTTCCAACAAGTTCTTTACCTGCCTTTTCATTTCGCGAAATATATCATTTCCCATTCTCTTATTATTTTTAGAATAGAGCATAGACATATCTATCATCATATCCACAGCCAGTTTGGCTCCACTGCTGCGATCTATATCTGAATCGTTCAACTTCTCCAGCATTTTCCCAAATTCCGTGTTTCTATTAGATCTTATATACTCACTATAATCCGTCCTCTCGAATCGCTCTCCGTCCAATGCCAGAATTCGATATCCCGCCAGCATTCCCGAGATATCAAAGCTTTTCTCACAACCTCCATCGCGCACTATATTTATGGTATATATATTGCCATCGCCCTCCACATAAAGAAGCCTCGCTATGGCCTCGCCGAGTTCACTGTCCTTTGTATGGTTATCCACATGATAATTAATCTGCTTATATTCCCTTACCGCCACCGGCACAAACTCCGTCCTCAATCCATCTGATCCGATCTCTCCACATATATACCCATGCGGACCGGTGGATTTCGCAGATACGGACTCAGGGCTGCCAGGATAATAAGCCTTGCCAGGTATTTCCACCGAATATTTCTGTCGTCCCCCCATAGCTATATAGTCAAAACCGCTGTCACGCAGACCATTCCAATCAATCGGCATCCTATGTCTGCCACCGCCACAAGCCACAAGCACATTGTGCACAGCACCGTCATCTGGATACGTTTCATCAATAGCATGCGCATCCATCCTGCCATCAAAATAGCTCACCCCATACACGTCCATGTTCTTCTCAGGAAAATGCAGATGATCCATCGCCATCGTTGCCTGTTCATCCCTAAAAACCGTCATGTTCTCCGATGGGTTCTCAGTAAACAGTGGGGTTCCAAGCACGTACACCCGAGATGAAAATCTATATGTCATCAGGGGCGTCTCACCACCAAGGTTATCACAAAATCCAGCAGAATATATGACCTCAGTGCTCTTTAACCTGCCTAGCACTTCGTCCAGCCACGAAAGTTCTTCCACAGATGGCTGATGATCAAACAAATTTCCCGATATGAACATAAAATCCACATCCGTGCGATCCGCGCGATCTATTATTTTTTCAAATGTTCCATATATCTCTTTTTTTCTTTCATCCGCCCAGGGCATGTCACTGTCCACATTTGTTCCCAGGAGCACATCAGATATATGTATAAATCTTATCTTTTTCATTGACCTCCACCTTCGGCACCACTCACTGCAACGTGATGCCACAGTCATCTTTTTTTCATGATAACACAGTTGCCTTATATTATCACGTATTTGCCTTTAAAAACATTTGATTCATTTGCCCGCGCATTATTTTATCAAGTTTGCTTTCTTTTTAACTTGTTTTTCTCAATTGACTTTTGAATATAGCTTGCATATAATATGTTAATGTAGTTTTTGAAGTTTTTATGGAGGATAAAATTATGGCAGTCAAGTATGTGTTTGTCACTGGTGGTGTTGTGTCTGGACTCGGTAAAGGTATCACTGCTGCATCCCTTGGTCGTCTTCTCAAAATGAGAGGCTACAAGGTAACCAGTCAGAAATTCGATCCGTATATCAACATCGATCCCGGAACAATGAACCCTATCCAGCATGGAGAGGTGTTTGTAACGGACGATGGAGCCGAGACAGATCTGGATCTCGGACACTATGAGCGTTTTATTGATGAGAGTCTCAACAAGAATTCAAATGTAACGACAGGAAAAGTTTACTGGAGTATTCTTCAAAAGGAGAGACACGGTGATTTCGGTGGACACACCGTTCAGGTCGTTCCTCATATCACCAACGAGATCAAAGACAGATTCTACAGGAATCCTGACGCAAAGGACACAGAAGTTGCCATTATCGAAATAGGCGGCACTGTCGGTGATATCGAAAGTCAGCCTTTCCTTGAGGCGATCAGACAGTTTCAGCATGAGGTTGGACCTAAAAACTGTATCATGATCCACGTAACCCTCATCCCTTATCTCCGCGCATCAGGCGAAATCAAGACAAAGCCTACCCAGGCAAGTGTAAAGAACCTGCAGGGAATGGGAATACAGCCCGACATACTTGTGTGTCGTTCTGATCTTCCTCTCGATCAGGGTATAAAGGACAAAATCGCTCTGTTCTGCAATGTTCCAAGCAGGAATGTCATCCAAAATCTTGACGTTGACGTATTGTACGAAGTACCTCTTGCCATGGAGAAGGAACACCTCGCCGATGTCGTCTGCGAGTGTCTCAACATGGAATGTCCTCCACCAGAGGAACATGCATGGCAGGAATGGACAGACATGATAGATGCATGGAAACATCCGACCACCTCAGTAAAAGTAGCTCTTGTCGGCAAATACGTGTCTCTCCACGATGCTTATATCTCTGTGGTTGAGGCGCTCAAGCATGCCGGTGTTGCCAACAGATCCGACGTGGAGATCAAGTGGATAGACTCTGAACTTGTCACAGAGGAAAACGTTTCAGATATGCTTGGCGATGTAGACGGAATACTTGTACCAGGCGGATTTGGCGACAGAGGTATAGAAGGTATGATCACTGCCATCAACTATGCACGTACCAACAAAGTCCCATACCTTGGTCTTTGTCTCGGTATGCAGCTCACTATAGTTGAATTTGCAAGAAATGTACTTGGCTACTCGGATGCACACAGCTCTGAGTTCAATCCAAACTCTTTCCATCAGGTCATACACATCATGCCTAACCAGCACGATGTGACTGATCTTGGAGGAACACTGAGACTTGGCTCTTATCCTTGTGTACTTGCAAAGGATTCAAAGTCATACCAGCTGTACGGAACAGAATACATACATGAGCGTCACAGACACAGATATGAAGTCAACAACGACTACAGGCAGGCACTTTCAGACAACGGTATGGAACTTGTCGGACTTTCACCTGACGGACACATAGTAGAGATGGTTGAGATTCCTGATCACCCATGGTTTATCGGAACTCAGGCTCATCCAGAATTCAAGTCGAGACCAAACAAGCCACATCCTCTGTTCAAAGGATTTGTTGCAGCAGCCCTTGAGCATATGAACAAATAATTTTATCCATTACAAATACAAATTAAAAACCAGACAGTGCCACATCTTAATGTGTTCTGTCTGGTTTTTTACGCATACTGCAAATAAGATTTTCCGGCTGCATGAGAACATATGACCGCCGCTATATCCGCGCCGGTCTGTAACACTTTCTACTCGACAACATCCAAAAGATCTTCAAACTTTTGTATAGCCGCATCCTTATCATCAACCTTGCCAAATCCGTAGGCTGCATGTATGAACTTTATGCCTGCATATCTTGCACTATCACAATCACCCTGAATATCTCCAACATATGCAGCATCTTTTATGTCGTTCTTATCCATAATGATCTTTATACTCTCTCCTTTTGACACCTTCGTGTCTCCCCAGCACAATATGTCTTTAAAATACTTTCCAAATCCATAGTGCTCTAGAAAAGCTTCAATATAACCACTCTGACAGTTGCTCACAATATAAAGTCTGTGATTTTCAGAAAGTTTCGCCAGCGTATCCTCAACGCCATCATACAGTTTTCCTCCATGCTGTCTGAGATAGTTGTTTTCAAAATCACCGCAGGCATCAATAAGTTCCGCCTGTCTCTTCTCCGGGTACTCTCCAAACATCTTTCTCGCTATAGCATCCATAGGCATGCCCATAATAGCTTTTATATCAGCCTCTGTCACTACCATGTCCACATCCGGCTGTTCCTTAAGCACCGCTGTCCAGGATTCTGCCACCTTCTCTGCGCTGTCCCACAGAGTTCCATCCATATCAAATATAAGTGATTCAACTTTCATCGAAATACCTCGCTAAATTTGTATATTTTTATTCCAGAATATGATCTACTCCCTGTTTTATGATCGTAACCACGTGTTCATCTGCCAGTTCATATATAATATTCTTACCTGATCTCCTGCTTTTTATAAGCTTTGCCTGCTTTAACACTCTGAGCTGATGTGATATAGCAGATGCATTCATTTCCAATTTATCTGCAATCTCACCAACACTTAACTCCTGTTTCAGAAGTGCAAACATGATCGATATCCTTGTCGAATCCCCAAACACCTTGAACAGCTCTGCAAGATCTAAAAGATCCGAGCTTTCAAGTTCATACTGGTCAAAATCTATCATAACCTCATCTCGTCCTTTCCGTATACGAATGCAAACGCCCTTTCTGAGCAAAACAGTCAAAGCGTCATACCTGTGCCAATTGAACAATTATTCAAATGTAAATGTACTACAGCCACACTCAAGTGTCAAGTGAGTCTAAGCTGCACAAGAACTTCCGGTTCAAAACTCCATGTAACAATTCTGGTATAAAATTATTATTTAGAGTACATACT
>URJU01000101.1 GCA_900548315.1 uncultured Coprococcus sp.
CCTTGGCAAGGAGATGCTCCACCGCTGAGCCACTCGCGCTTATCTGCTGTGTTTCTCACAACAATATGGATGATACCATACCGTTGCTAAACTGTCAACAATTTTTTGAAAATTTTTAGCAATACGACAAATTACATAAATAAACATAATCTGTGATATCTGCCAAGAGCGCGAGACGGGAATCGAACCCGCGACCCTCTCCTTGGCAAGGAGATGCTCCACCGCTGAGCCACTCGCGCTTATTGCTGTGTTCAACACAACAATATGGATAATACCACATCAAAGCCAAATTGCCAACAATTTTTTGAAAATTTTTTACAATTTTTCTCAAATTAATTTTTCAAAAACCCTATCAAGCTATATTTTTCACAGTGTATCCGGCTTTCTCCACGCATCTTATAAGTTCATCGTCCGTAGTCTCTCTTCCAAGCTTTACCACAGCCTTCTGTTTCTTCAGATCAACTTTTGCGTTCACATTCTCCAAACTGTTGAGTGCATTCTGCACCCTCGCCGAACAGTTGCCGCAGTGCATGCCCTCTATATAAATGGTTTTTACAGCCACAACATTTTTTATCTTGTCACCTTTAATCTTCACAGAGCCGCCACCGCCACAGCAGCCGCCCTCTCCTTTAAAATGCTTTGCAGAACTGATAACCGCACCTACGACTATAAGCAGCAGTATACATATAACAAGTATCGTTCCACCCATTTTTTACTCATCTCCTTCGTCTCTAACAACAAGTACCGCATCCGCACGGCTTTACACTTACACCTGTAACTGCCTGATTCTCAATATAGCCACCGGCCATCAACCCTGCTCTTATTATACGGTTCCATTCTTTTGCCGACAATTCTATGCTCGATGAATCATCAAGCTCGATGACACAGGCATCCTCTATTCCACAGCTTTCTCCGCATGCAACCTTATACATATTCTTTCTGTTGATCGCCCCAATATCCTCCAGTGTATTCACCATTCTGTACACTGTAGCCGAACCGATCTTACTGTCCTGCTTTGCTGCTTTATAGTATATCTCCTTACAAGATGAGCATTCTTCCCCAAGGATTATATCCAGAAGTATCATTCTCTGCCTTGTTATCCTGCAGCCACGCTCTCTCAGTCTGCTGATAACTATCTCCTTCTGCATCGCTGTTCGCTGGATACCTGTATCATCTATATTCTTCTTGTCCGTCACTGTTTTATCGTCAGCCATCATACACGCCTCCTTGAAATAGTCTCAAATAAATCCAATTGCTAATTGATAATATTATCGCCAAGGTTAGTATGCACTAACATAAATTAGTTGTCAATAACAAATTGTGGTAAATCAAGATAAACAAAATCAAGATAAATTACTTTTGTATAATAATCCTTCCAGTTTATACATGTCCTACTTTTATGCATCTGTTTTTATGCGTCTGCTTTTATATTTTAATCTTTGAACTCTATAACTGCCTTGAACAGATCACCATCTATGCTCAGCTTAAAATCAGCCCTCATAAGTGTGCAAAGGCTGTTTGCTATAGAAAGTCCCAAGCCGCTGCCCTCTGTATTTCGCGAACTGTCCCCACGGACAAATCTCTCCATAAGCTCATCACTTGACACATTTAAAGCCTCTCTGGAGATGTTCTTGAACTCAATTCTCACTGAACCGGCTTCATGGATCACGGATGCATACACTCTGGTTCCAGGCATCGCGTATTTGCTTATATTGGCAAGGAGATTATCAAATACTCTCCACAGATGCTGTCCATCAGCCCTTATGACTGCCGGCACCTCTGATCTTGTGAATACGACCTTAAGCCCGGCATTTGCAAGTTTATCCTCATATTCTGCAACAGCCTGCTCAAGCAGCATATTTGCATCTATCTCTGCCCAGTTTATCTGGATATTGCCGGTGGATGCCTTGGATGCCTCGACCAGATCCTCTATGAGTTTTTTCAGTCTCGCGGACTGCCTTGAGAGAACTCCTATATATTCCTGCCTTGTCTTCTCATCCATATCGTCCTTCTGCAGCAGATCAACATAGTTGATTATGGAGGTAAGCGGGGTCTTTATATCGTGGGATACATTTGTTATGAGTTCCGTCTTCAAATGTTCACTCTTCATTCTGGCCTCAACGGCCTTTGACATGCCGTCACTTATCTGATTGAGATGTTCACCGTGTGCGCGGAATACCCAGAACATCTTGCTTGTGTCCGCTTTCCTGTCCAGATTGCCCTCCGCCATCTCCTTTGCGCATTTGTATAACTCTTGTGTCTGTATGAGATATGCCACTATTCCGACTATGCACAGCCATTTTAAAATGATATAAATCACTACCCAAAGGAGGCCTCTCATGCTGCCTGCCGCCAGGATTGCCACAAAAATTATCTCTACTATAGTTATACATATATAAGCCCATATGCCCTTCTGCGTCAGGGACATATGACTTTTCACATACCTGAAACAAGCTTTCGTCTTTCCTGCTATCCACTTCAGTGTGCGGATTATCAGACAGTCTGCAAAAAATGTTCCCGCCTTCACCTTCGCAACCATATTGTTAAAGAAAAACAACGCCACAGAATATAGACATGCCACCGGCACCAGAAACGCAATGTACTGTATATTTTCTGATACAAATGTGTAGTTCCTATACTGGTTCACACACATGGATGCGATTCCGCTTTCAACGCAGATCCCTACTGCTGCTGCAACAGAGCATACTGCCATAGCCAGCACAAGTTCCGTCGGAGCCCTCTCAAATCTGCCGAGTGTTATCGTCTCCTTCCCTGTCTTTACTCCGGCATTGACCATTGAAAATATTGACATGACGATGCACAGCAGCAACATAACTGCAAATCCTGCCAGTATCCCCTTACTCTTCGTATTCCATACTCCAATGTATTGGACCATTTCCGGATTTGACGCTTTGATGTTGTCTACAGCAGCCGTAACATCCACATAGCACTTTCCCGTGATATTTATAAATGAATATGCATCATAGCTTAGCACAAGACAGTAGCCATTCCCAGATGAACTGCCAATCTCGTCTGTGTCGTCAAAATACAGTTTTTCAACTGAACTCGGGTAATAATCGCCATACATGATATCCTGTGTGGTGATAGACTTGCCATCCGCTGTCAATACAGAATCTGTATCATTCTCCACAGTAGCATTTTCGTCATTTTCTTCATTATACGTGTATTCGTCATAATATGGATCGTTCTCCCCCAGCAGAGCATTGATATACTGCTCACCCTGTTCCATATCACCTAGATTGTTAAACACAATATATCTTTTAACAGGCACTTCTATCGTGCTGTCATAATCGTTCGTATATATATTGTCGTCCAGCCGGGCATTGTCATTTATCAGCTTTATATTTCCTGTCGTTACTTTTATCTTTCCATTATTTGCATTTGTATCATCACTGCAGGCTGCCGTCAGCATATAGCCGATATCATCTCGTTCAACTATATCCGCATACCGGTATGACGACTTGATCGCAGATGTTGTGTCCGCGTTGGTCAATCTCCGGAAAACATCATCCGCAGTTATAACCATATCTCCGTTATGATCAGCACTCACGAGCTGACTGTATGTTGTAATGCTCTCCAGCTGCGACCTTGTATCCTGGATGTAATCCTTCACCTTTTCGGTAAGCGCATCATTTGTGTCCTCCACATAATCATTTACAAGCCTCTCATACGGCGTCGCGCCCTGATCATCATCACTGTACACTCCAAGGTAGCTTCCCTGCAGCACCAGACCGCCTGTATACAGCGTTCCATATGCCAGCACCGCCACAAGAATATATATTCCAAGTTTAAAGAACACATTTCCTCGTATCTTATAAATCGCCTTATCCACTATTGTACCTCCATTTTATAACCTCTTCCCCAGATAACCTTTATATATCTTGGTTCTGAAGGATTTATCTCTATCTTTTCTCTAAGATGTCTTATGTGTACTGCAACAGATCCTTCCGCTCCCATAGGATCCTCTTTCCACACTGCCCTGTATATTTCTTTTGTAGAAAATACCTTTCCCACATTCTGCATAAGAAGTTTTAGTATGTCATACTCCGTTGGGGTGAGGGGCATAAGTTCTCCATCAAGTGTGACCTGTTTGGATTTGTCGTCAAGCTCTATTCCTCCGATAACCAGCTTATCTTTCGGTGTCTCTCCGCCTCCCAGCTGCATATAACGCCTGAGCTGTGACTTTACCCTTGCCAGAAGTTCCACTGGATTAAACGGTTTTGTCACATAGTCATCTGCGCCGACCTCAAGTCCCAACACCTTGTCGGTATCCTCACTCTTTGCCGTCAGCATGATAACCGGTACATTGCTGTTTTCTCTTATCTTTGCCATGGCTGTTATACCGTCCATCTGAGGCATCATGACATCCATTAGCACAAGCTGTATATCATTGGCATTTACCATGTCAACAGCTTCCTTTCCGTTATAAGCTTTGTATACCGAATACCCCGCTGTCTTGAGATATATCTCTATCGCTGATACTATGTCTTTTTCATCGTCACATATTAATATATTGTACATTTTTCATAACCTCACCTTTTAATCATTTAACATCAGCCTGCCGAAGTCTTATCAGGCAAATAGCTGACGCAGCATATCAGGTTTTGCATGAAGACCTGGCACACACATTTATTCTCAGCATACCACAATCACCTCCTGTTCTCAATTATCCTCATACTGCCATTAAGAAACAACCGTTTGAAAGTTTAAGATATCTTTAAGGCTTGCACAATTTTGTGGTATACTGGACAAAGATATCAAAATAGAAATGGAGTTTTATTTATGACAAAAAAAGATGTACTTGAGATCAGGCACCAATTTGCCCCATCCACATGTTCTATCAGTAAGATCTGCGGATGCTATGTGGACGGTGACAACAAAAAGGTTGCAACTATAAAAGAACAGTTCCTCACCATGCCAGAGGAAGAGACATTCAAATATTTTGAGATATTTAAGAAAACCCTTTCCGGAAGCATAGGAAAGAATCTGGTGACAATGCCATTTCCAACCTCACAGGAGTTTGATGGCGGCACCCAGGAATTTCTCAACAGACTGAGAAAAAGTAATCTTGAGGACGATGCGCTTATAGATGAATTCTATGATAAGGTCATCGAAAACTACGACTATACAGGTAACTATCTTATCCTGTTGATACATGATACATATGATGTCCCCGGCAAGACTACGGATGGAATCATGATGGATGACGCCTCTGACGAGGTATATGAATATATCATGTGTTCAATATGCCATGTCAATCGTTCCAAAGCAGGGCTAAGCTACTACGACATGGACAGCACATTCCACAACAGGGTTCGCGACTGGGTGGTCGATATGCCTGACATCGGGTTCCTGTTCCCGGCATTTATAGACAGGGGCACTGACATCCACAATGTCCTGTATTACACCAAGAAACCTGAGGAGCTTCACGACAGTTTCATCAGCAATCTGCTCGGAACTTCACTGCCTATAACGGCAAGTGAGCAGAAGGATGTATTTCAGGAGATCGTCACTGAGACTCTCGGTGATGACTGCAGCTATGAGATGGTGAAAACCATTCATGACAATCTCAATGAGATGATCGAGCAGCAAAAGGACAACCCTGAGCCTCTCACACTCTCAAAGAACACTATAAAGAATCTTCTTACAGAAAGCGGGGTTTCAGATGACAAGATGGCAGACTTTGACGCCCACTACGAGAAGGTAACCGCTGCGGCAGCACCGCCTGAACAGACATCTGAGAACCCTGAGGATGAACCAGCCATAGTTGTACCACGTGAGAAGTCAGCCGTCATGTACGCGGCAAATGTTGCAAACACTAAGACCTTTGAGGTGAAGACTCCGGATGTTGTCATCAAGGTAAATCCAGAGCGCACGGATCTCGTGGAGACCATGGAGATCGATGGACGAAAGTGTATCGTCATCCAGATATCCGATCAGGTTGAGGTGAACGGAATACCGATCAATAACAACTAGCAGTTGAACCAAAACGGGAACTGTTCTCACAGTTCCCGTTTTCATAAAAACTTAAATACAATAATGCATTTATACATGTATACTATTTTCAAAGCTATATGCCGGCATTCCAACACATTCTATTCCTGTTTATCAATCTCTTAGCGTTTGAGCAGATTTTTCTACTGCTTGAGCATCTTCTTTTTCTTCAATATCAAAGCTATCACAATACTTATAACAAGTATTATACCGCACACTATCTCAAACCCATACGGTACATTGGCAAACGGCATCCACTTCGTGCCCACATTCATTCCATACACACCCGATATGACTGTAGGAACAGCCATGACAATGGTTATGGCTGCGAGAAACTTCATAGCATTGTTCAATCTGTTGTTGATGATCGTGGTCATGAGCTCCCTAGTACCACTTATGATGTCTCGATATATCTGTGTCATCTCTATAGCCTGCTTATTCTCCACCAAAACATCGTCAAGCAATTCCTTATCCTCCGGATACTGCTTGATCCTGCCATATCTGGTCAGCTTGTCGAGAACTACCCCATTTGCCCTCAGCGATGTAGCGAAGTATACAAGGTTGGACTCCAGCTCATGAAGATCTATGAGATCTGTATCCTCAGTCTCATCCTGGATGCGCTGCTCTATGAGCGTTCTCCTTCTGTCCATGACTCTCAGATAATACTGGTATGTTGTACAGTTTCTGTAGAGTATCTGATACATGAACCTCATCCTCTTCTTGGTACTGAATTCTCTCACCTTGCCTTCCATGAACGCCTCAAGCACAGGTGTCTCCTCAGCACATATGGTGATGATACAGTCTGCAACAAGTATGATACCAAGAGGGATTGTGGTGTATGCCTCTCTCTCATTTCTTATCTCTATAGAAGGGATATCCACGATTATCAGTGTGTAGTTGTCCTCCACCTGAACACGCGAGCTCTCCTCATCATCCAGGGCGGCTCTTACATCCGCCAGATCTATCTCAAATCTCTCGGCTATGCTCTTGCTCTCATCTATGGTCGGTTTCGTCATCACTATCCAGGCTCCAGGACCATATTCCTGTATTTCACTCAAAATTCTGTCATCTGTTCTGTACAGTGTGATCATTTCCTGCGCCTCCTGCCACATAGATTACAGCATGCCTCAAATGCACAATACCGCTTGATAATATTAACATAAAAAACACGGCCTTTCAACAAAGTTTTGTGTAAAGACCGTGTAATATCTATGTTAGTCAAGAGCCTTTCTGTGGGCTACTGTAACCGTCTCCTCGTAGCATGAGAAGGCATCCTCGACCTTCTTTTGGTCAGGTTTCTTTGTGAACAAGCTCACAATAGGAACTATGATGAGACCGCCCACCATTGCAACCGCACCGCAGTTGATAGGTGACTGCATCACTGATGGGAATTTGAACAATCCCCATGTATTGCTTATAAAGTTCAGCGTCATGATTCCTGTTCCCCATACAAAACATGTCCAACACGCTGCAACTGTTGTCTTCTTCCAGTATAAACCATAAAGGAACGGAGCAAGGAACGCACCTGCTATAGCCCCCCATGAAACACCCATGAGCTGTGCTATGAATGTGATCCTGCTTGAATACTGCACGATGGCTATAACAGCCGATACGGCAACGAACATAACAAGCATGATCCTCATGACAAATATCTGTTTCTTCTCATCCATCTTAGGAGCAATGACCGGCTTTATAAAGTCGATGGTGAGCGTTGAGCTGGATGTAAGGACCAACGAAGAAAGTGTGGACATAGATGCCGAGAGCACCAGGATGACCACAAGTCCCATAAGGGCTGCAGGAAGTTTCTCAAGCAGATGTGGAATG
>URJU01000102.1 GCA_900548315.1 uncultured Coprococcus sp.
GCGTCTCGTGGGCTCGGAGATGTGTATAAGAGACAGGCTTTATGCTTTGATCATTATCTGCTCAGGCTGCAGCGTATTTTCAGCCCTATTCTCTCTAATCTTAACTATATTAGCATATAAGCTGTGTTTTTCAAACTATTTTTTAGTATATACCCTGCATATTCTTTGTTCACCATGATATGCCAGTTTTTGTTTTTCTCTCACTTTCTGCATATCACAGACTGCAGTTCTTATTCAAATATTTTCTTGATGCTGTCATAGTGAAGGAATATCCCCTGCTCTGCATATTCCTTTATCTCATCCAGAGTTGCCAGCTTGAAGCCATCGGTCTCCGCCTCCTGAGGTCTGACATCCTTTTCTTCAAAGTCACCTGTGAATTTGTACACATCCACAAAGTAGTTGTCCTTCTCATCCGGGTTATCTCTTCTATATGTAAACTGCAGACCTCCATCGAAATCGCTTACGTCTATGCCTGTCTCCTCAATCACCTCTCGTCTGACAGCTTCTATGGACGATTCTCCCGCCTGCACTCCGCCGCCGGATACCTCCCACCAGCCTGCTGCCCACGCCTTTGTCATGACACGCTTGGTTATCAGATACTTTCCCTCTCTGTTCTGAAGCACACCGAGCACTGTGAGGTGATAATCCCCCGGCTTCATATTCCAGTCATTTCTCTTCATAGTGCGCCCTGTCGGCTGCTTGTTCACATCGTAAATATCCCAGTATTCCATCTCTGCTTGTCCTCTTTCTTCCTTCTATAATTGCTCATATTTTTTCCTTATGCTACAATATATTATATGTGAATTATTGAAATTCACAAGTAGCTGACAAGTTTTTTTACGAAATATGGGGGTATACATATATGAAAAAAGGATTATCTTTTCTTGCCGTTGCTGCATTTGCAGCTGCCATCACACTGACCGGATCTATCCCTGCATTTGCACGGGACTCATACGATGCACCTTCTGGTTATCACAGCGGCACTTCTGAATCATCCAGTTCCGATGAACAAGACTCTTCTCTGAGTGAGATTGAAAAGGATTTTTCTGCGGATCTTGCAGATACCGCATCTACTCAGACTTATATCAGTTTATATGCTCTTGACTCGTCATACGCAGATATGCTAACTATCCCTGAGTCCTATAACCAGAACTACCAGTTAGGCAAATATGGTCTCACCGGTGCTTTGACATACGAAGTCATAAGTGGCGAATCTGTAAAGGTATCTGACTCTGGTCTGGTTGAGCCCAATTGCGAAATATGGTACTGGCTGAATGGTTTTGGTTCATCATTTCCTATGGAAGGAGCTACCAAAACATATGAATATATAACGGGCAAATCTGTTGTAAGAATCTCGAATGGTAAGAAGTCAACAGATATAACCTTCAATGTTGTGAATTATGCTTACCACTATGCAGATGAAATCCAGAAAACTTTCATTGCAAATAGCATCTCAGATTCCATGACAGAATACCAAAAACTTGAAGCTATAACCAATTATGTAGCAGATACATACAACTACAGCCCAGATTATTCCTCAGGAATATCCATGATAATATCTGGCGGCGGTGACTGCTGGGCAAGCTGTGACCTTATCATGAGTCTCTGCGATCTGGTTGGAATCAAAAATCACGTACGCATAGCTAACAGAGATCCAGGTGCCGGAAGCGGACACCGGAATGTAGTTGCCCTGTGTGATGGTAAACTATACATATCGGATGCAGGATATGTCGGCGATGCTCCAAGGGGGCGTGACCTGTATGAGACGACTGCATTTTCTAACGACAACGGCGTACTCTACCAGTATGATGGCTTTGACGATGATATAGTCATTCCAGATGGTATCACCGCAATTGGTGAGGAAAGCAATAACGTATTTTATTACTCAGCAAACTATGATTCCATCACAGCAATATCCATCCCTTCAAGCGTATCGTATATATCAAATGTTGCATTTGCCGGAACAAAAAAGCTTAAGAATCTATATGTGGACAGTGCCAATAAATTCTATAAAAGTATAGATGGCGTTTTGTATACAAAAGATGGCAAGACCATATACACGGTTCCTAATGGCAAGAGCAAAGTCAGCATACCTCGTGGGGTTACCACCATTGGAGATTACTGTTTCTATTACAGTTCATCAATTTCATCAGTATCTATTCCGGATACAGTGACCTCTATTGGTGTAGGCGCATTTGGCGATTGTCTTTCACTTTCGTCAATAAAAATTCCAAAGTCAGTCAAAACCATAGGTGACTTCGCCTTCTATAACGACTCCTGCAGAGTCATTATTCTTTCAAAGGACGTGGTGTTTGGCAAAAATGTGGCGCCTTATTGCACTCTTGTTGGCTATTCAGGAAGCAGTACAGAGAAATACGCAAAAGAAAACAATATTGGTTTTATTGCCCTTGAATCAGACGGACGCTACATAGACACAGTCAACGGGAAAACATGCATCAGGGATGCATACGGTAAGATCGTGAACTTCACCGGACTCAGAAATGTAAAAGGTGTTTTTACTTATTTCAAAAACGGCATTAAATGCAATGACAAAACCCTCGTAAAATACAAAAACAAATACTACTTTGTGAAAAATGGCACTATATGCAGAGCCAGATCTCTTGTAAAATACAAAAACAGATATTACTATGTAAAAAATGGTACCATATTCAAGAAAACCCTTATAACCGAACTAAACAAAAAGAAATATTATATCAAGAATGGTATCTGGTGTAGCAAGACCACTGCTCTCGTCAAATATAACAAAAAAATATATTATATAAGAAATGGCGCAGTCTATACCCAATTTACAGGACTGATGAAATACAAAGGACATGTATATTCTATTCGAAAGGGCATCGTTGTAAAGAAAGTCAGATGATATGTTTTATAATTACCGGAGGCTGATATGAACACTTATGAAATATTCGCCAGCGTCTATGATGAATTGATGGACAACATTCCATACGATGACTGGTGCACATATATAATAGAAGTTTTAAAAAAATACGGAGTAAACAACGGTCTGGTCTGTGAACTTGGCTGCGGCACCGGTGAAGTCACGGAAAGGCTGGCAGACGCAGGATATGACATGATCGGCATTGACAATTCATACGAGATGCTTGAAGTGGCCAATGAAAAAAAGCTCGATACCGGTCACGAATCCATACTCTATCTCATGCAGGACATGAGGGAGTTTGAGCTGTTTGGCACGGTGAATGCGATAGTATGTGTGTGCGACAGTATCAACTATCTCACCGAGCTTTCAGATATCACACATGTATTCAGGCTGGCAAATAACTATCTTGAGTCAAAAGGGGTCTTCATCTGTGACTTCAAGACCCGACATTACTTTAGGGACGTAGTAGCTGACAGCACTATAGCTGAGGACAGAGATGATGTAAGCTTCATATGGGATAACTACTATGATGCAGAAACCGACATCAATGAGCTTGCCCTCAGTCTGTTTCTCCCTGAAGAACCTGATGACGAGTGTCCACTATACCGGAAATATCAGGAATTCCATTACCAGCGCGGTCTCACCCTTGAGAACATGAGAAAATGTGTAGCCGATTCGGGTATGGAACTTGTCGCCATGTATGATGCATTTACATTTGAGCCCGCCACAGATTCAAGCGAGCGTGTATATGTGGTTGCAAGGGAGACGCATCAGGATAACAAACACTATGAATAAACTTGTCTTATCGTCATTAGTAATATAAAATAGTGAAGATTGTCCTATATACATCATTATTATAATGAGATTGCCACCGAGGTGACAGGACAGATCTCAAAATATAATAATACTAACCAACATAGAACAGAGAGGTATATAACATGAGTGATCATATAATAAGAGGTATGGCAGCGAACAATCAGGTAAGATTCTTCGCCGGTACAACAAGAGATATCGTGGAGACCGCAAGGTCTATCCACAACACAAGCCCTGTGGCAACGGCTGCACTGGGAAGACTGCTCACAGCAGGCGCACTTATGGGCGCACAGTGCAAGAATGAATCCGATGTACTTACACTTCAGATCCAGTGCAACGGTCCAATAGGCGGACTGACCGTAACTGCAGATGCACACTCCAGAGTCAAAGGCTATGTGAACAATCCAAATGTGATACTTCACGCAAATGACAAGGGCAAGCTGGATGTTGCGAAAGCCCTCGATCTGGGCGTTCTGTCAGTCATCAAGGATATAGGCCTCAAGGAGCCTTATGTCGGTCAGACACAGCTCGTATCAGGTGAGATCGCCGAGGATCTGACATATTACTTTGCAACATCAGAGCAGATTCCTACTTCTGTCGCCCTTGGCGTGCTTATGGAGAAAGACAACACAGTAAAACAGGCAGGCGGATTCATCATCCAGCTCATGCCATTTGCATCGGATGAACTCATCGACGTTCTCGAAAAGAGACTGAACGAATTCTCATCCATCACAAGTTTACTTGATGAAGGCAAGACTCCTCTCGACATCATCAAGGATGTATTTGAGGGATATGATGTGGTCGTGACGGATGAACTCCCTACAGAGTGGCACTGCAACTGCAGCAAGGAGAGATACTACAATGCGGTACTCAGTCTCGGAAAGAAAGAGATTGCAAGTCTCCTTGAAGAGGGTGAACCTATAGAGGTCAACTGCCAGTTCTGCAACTCACATTACAAATTCTCACCAGACGAACTTAAGGAGATGCTTTTGAAAGCAGCAAATAACAGATAAACAAACAGCCAGTCTAATATCCAGTTTTACATAGCTGTTTCCCATCAAATTTTCGCCATTTGCTCTCATTTTCACTACATTTTTGTACATTATAATTATTGCATTGGTTTTTTCACTATGCTAGAATGTTAAACGTTGTAAAGTAGACTAAATTAGAAAGAAAGAGTGAAAATTATGAAGATAACAAGAGATGATATCAGAAATGTGGCTATCATCGCCCACGTTGACCATGGTAAGACAACACTTGTAGACGAGCTCTTAAAGCAGAGCGGTGTATTCCGTGACAACCAGGAGGTCGCTGAGCGTGTCATGGATTCCAACGATATCGAGCGTGAAAGAGGTATCACTATCCTCTCCAAGAACACTGCCGTAACATATGGAAACACCAAGATCAACATCATTGATACTCCGGGTCATGCCGATTTCGGCGGTGAGGTCGAGCGAGTTCTGAAGATGGTAAACGGCGTAATCCTCGTTGTTGACGCATTTGAGGGACCTATGCCACAGACCAAGTTCGTTCTGAAGAAAGCTCTTGAGCTTAATCTTGCAGTTATCGTATGTGTAAATAAATGTGATCGTCCGGAGGCACGCCCTGATGAGGTCGTTGACGAAGTTCTTGAGCTTCTCATCGAGCTTGATGCAAATGAAGATCAGCTTGACTGTCCATTTGTATTTGCTTCCGCAAAGTCTGGATATGCAACCCTTGACTCATCTGCGCCGGGTACAGACATGAAGCCTCTGTTCGACACTATCATTGATTACATTCCTGCCCCTACAGGTGATCCCGATGCAGGAGTACAGATGCTTGTCAGCACCATCGACTACAACGAGTACGTTGGACGTATCGGTGTCGGCAAAGTCGACAACGGTGTCCTCAAGATAAATGAGGATCTCGTCATCGTAAACGAGCATGACCCTGACAAGCTTGAGAAGGTTCGTATCGGAAAGCTTTTCGAGTATGAAGGACTTAACAAGATAGAAGTCAAGGAAGCACAGATCGGCTCTATAGTTGCAGTTTCAGGTATCGCAGATGTACAGATAGGTGATACTCTCTGCTCCCCTGAGAATCCTGATCCAATTCCTTTCCAGAAGATTTCTGAGCCAACCATCGCCATGACATTCATGGTAAATGACTCTCCTCTCGCAGGCAAGGAAGGCAAGTTCGTGACATCAAGACATCTCCGTGAGAGACTTTTCAGAGAGCTGAACACAGATGTCAGCCTCAGAGTTGAGGAGACAGACACAACTGAGGCATTCAAGGTTTCAGGTCGTGGTGAGCTCCATCTGTCAGTCCTCATCGAGAACATGAGACGTGAAGGTTACGAGTTTGCAGTAAGCAAGGCTGAAGTTATCTACAAGGAAGATGAGCTCGGACATAAGCTTGAGCCATTTGAGATCGCTTATATAGATGTGCCTGACGAGTTCGCAGGTACTATCATCAACATGCTGAACCAGAGAAAGGGTGAGCTCCAGGGAATGGCTCCTACAGGAAACGGAACCACAAGACTTGAGTTCTCTGTTCCATCCCGTGGACTTATCGGATTCCGTGGAGACTTCATGACAGCTACCAAGGGTACCGGAATCATCAACACAACATTCGATGAGTATCTCCCATACAAGGGTGACATGAGCTACCGTTCAAAAGGCTCACTCATCGCATTTGAGTCAGGTACTTCGATCACATACGGTCTGTTCAACGCACAGGAGCGTGGAACTCTGTTTATCGGACCAGGCGAGCAGGTTTACGCTGGTATGGTTGTCGGTGAGAATCCTCGTGCAGAGGACATGGAAGTCAATGTCTGCAAGAAGAAGCAGCTTACCAACACACGTTCTTCAGGATCAGATGATGCCCTTAAGCTTTCACCTCCAAAGGTGATGAGTCTTGAGCAGGCTCTTGATTTCATCGACACTGATGAGCTCCTTGAGATCACACCGAAGTCATTCAGGATCCGTAAGAAGATTCTTGACCACACTCTTCGTTACAGAGCCAACAGAAAGTAGTTTTTAACGGACGGCAGACGGACGAAAAGCCAATTAAATATACTAAAGCCCAAGGGGGGTGAAATATATAAAACCCCTTGGGCTATTTTTTATCTGTGTTGGCTTTTCTTAACTAAGTTAATTAATACTTTTTAGTTTTACGCAACACGGCTTAAACGTTGCATATGTGAGTCCACCTCCCACAACTCCGCCTACAACCGGTATTCTTTTAATCTTTTGCATTTGCTTTTTCTCACATACTCCACTTCTCTATAACACAGCTATGTTTCTTATCCCCGCCATCCTTGTCATAGTTGATTCCAACAAGGATAATTTCTTTGTATCCAGCCAGCGCTGAAGTGTATCTCTTCTCTTTAATCTGATCTATGGCTGCACTTACTGACTTGTCGTATTTCAGTTCTACAAGAAGTGCAGGCTTATCTGTGTATGGCTTTGGTACAAATGATATATCGTCAATCTCAAGAGCTCCTCTCACTGCCGGACAGAATCAGCAATCTCTTTCCATGGGCCACTAGACAACGCCGCATTATATGTTTCTCTGACTTAAATCGTTACTAAATGTTCCTGTTTTGACTGGTACATGCTCCCCGGATAATATCTGATATTACAAGATGCAATGGCTCTTCATAATCTATATCCGGATATACCTTTTAAAATCACGAATCAAGCGTTTCGTTATAGCGTCAACCACATCGCCACCTGCATAATCTGTAAAGGATGCTATATCCAGATGTATCAAATTATATTTATTAAGGTATTCCTCAAAGTCTGGCGCACTCGAAATCTCATATTTGGAAAACAAATCTTTTGAATCGCATCCGCAGCTGTAGTATGCCTCAATCATATTTGCCGCCTGAGTCTTGCCGAATCTTCTGGCGTGACTTACCGATATGCAGTTATCATTGGTAGAAAGTATCTGATTTAAATCGCTTAAAAGTCGTGTTTTATCAACATATATATCTGTCTCTTATACACATCTGACGCTGCCGAC
>URJU01000103.1 GCA_900548315.1 uncultured Coprococcus sp.
AAGCTCAGTAACATTTACAGACAAAAACCTTCAGGATGGCAAGAAATATACATACAAGGTAAGAGGGTATTACAAACTTAACTCAGGCACCAGGTATGGAGCCTACACCACCACTTGCACAGGTGTCACCATCGCCGACAACATAGAGAACTTTAATGTTGCTGCAACATCTGCAAACGCTGTCAAACTCTCATGGAGTCCTATCACAGCTGCCACAGGATACAGAATATACAGACTTAATCCAACTACAGGCAATTACGAATCGGTCAAGACTTTGACTGATTCGACAACTTCAACCTACACTGACCAGGGACTCAACGCTGGTACAGATTACAGCTACAAGATAAGAGCATACACAACGACAGAATCCGGAACCATATGGCATGTCGTATCTGACAAAGTAACTAGCACCACCCTTCCAGGACCGGTGAGCGGACTCAAAGTGAGCCTTTCCACCTCAGATTCAATATCTTTGAAGTGGAATGTGGAAAACAATGTCAACGGATATCTCGTGTATATTTGGGATACCGATACCGCCACATGGACAAAGCTTGCCAATGTCAAAGGTGCCAGTCAGACCACATACAAACACACCGGGCTCACATCATCGACACAGTATAATTATTCTGTGAGAGCATATTATACCAAAGATGATAAATTAAAATTCACAGACCTTTGCAGCGCCGCCAGCGCATACACTGGTCCTGCAGCGCCATCCAGGATTGTCACCAAGTCAAGAAGTGCCAACTCCATCGGATTTGCTTGGAGCAGAGTTCCATCAGCCACAGGATATCTCGTTTACAAGTATGACAGCAATAGAAAGAAATATATTACGATAGCCAAGATAACAGACAATAAGACCTGTACATACACTGCAGCAGGACTTACAGCCACGACCGGATATACTTTTGCAGTCAGAGCTTACATAACCAATGATGGTGTGTCCGGAGGAAGTGCACCCACCGTACTGAGGACTGTGACTACTCCTGCAACAACATCTGCTATAAAATATATGCCTATCGGTGGTTACAGATGCACCCAATGGAACAAAGTACCTGGTGCAACCGGATACATTGTATACAAATATGATAAGCGTGCAAAGAAATATACTTCAGCAGCTAAACTTGTGGGTGAAACATCCACCACATACATAGGACCTGCCGTGGATGCCAGATATTACAGCTACACAGTGCGTGCATATCTCACATACAACAAAATTACATACTATGGTGCTATAGCAAGTATCCCATCGTCAGCAACCTTTAAACTGACCGGAGTTATAAATGATTATGGTGTTAGAGTCCGCAGAGGACCTTCAACAAACAACAGCATCATCACAGAGCTTACAAAGGGCAATTCAGTATCCATCATCGGCGGAGTAAAGAAAAACGGACAGACCTGGTACAAGGTTTCATTTAAGATGGGATCATCTACAGTGACTGGATATGTGCGATCCGATCTTATGAAGATCAAATAACACGATCAACCACTCTAAGAATTATCCGTCATATAAAAATGTTGCAGAAAAAGCCACTGTGATATAGGAATAGTAAATCCTGTATCACAGTGGCTTTTTTGACTTGTATTCAATATAATACTTACTGGCTATTTCACAACTTTAAACGATGCCTTTACATATCCATCTGCATAGAGCACAAGCTCTCTTCCGCTGTCTCCCCACATAAGTTCTTCCTCAGCATATGACGGCTCAACAAACTTTACATCAAGTCTCTTAAGGTCCTCATTTGCACATGCTGCTGTGCGGAGCAGGAGCATCCCCTGAACCACCGGATGATCTGTGAGATGTATCTTGTTCTCATCCCCTGTCTCCTTGCTGAATGTGTATACCTCATCCTTTGTAAATGTATGGAAAGGTCTCTCGTTCTCATACTCTGTCTTCTCGACTCTTTTTATGTCCTTCTCCTTGTCAGATGCCTTAACCAGTGTGATCGTCATCTTCTCAACCGGATTCTCCTCGCCCTCTGTCTTACCGAGTATGGACAATATGTACATGAATGCATTCTCCTTGACATCACCATACTCGTATGTGATGCTGTCAGCAGCCTCAGCCTTCTTTCTGTCCACCGTATAGGATATCTTGCCTATAAATGCTCCCTGATATGTGGATGCATCCATATCTGTCATCTTTGTTCCAAGTCCCATTATTCTGTCATAAATCTTCATACTATACCTTCTCCTTTTCCATCTGTAACTATATTTTCCTGACGTTACGTGTCACACCTTCGCATGCGCTCTGTCCGTGGTAAATCCTTTTCTCTGTATCATGTCAAAATCAAGATCAAATGAAGTGCCATCGGTGGTCAGGAAATCTCCACTTATGACCGCATTTGCCCCCGCTGCAAGCGCTGCCTCTCCGTTGTCATCATATCTTCCTCTGCCAGCTGCCAGTCTTATCATGACCCTCGGCATGACAAATCTGTACACGGCTATGGTTCTGACATATTCCTCCTCTGTGAGGGGCGTCTTATCATAGAATGGCGTGCCTTCTCTTGGATTGAGCAGATTCATCGGAACAGAATCCACGCCGAGATCCCTGAGTTCAAACGCAAGCGCCACTCTGTCCTCAAGTGTCTCTCCCATTCCAAACAGACTTCCACTGCACACCATAAGTCCCGCAGCCTTGGCTGCACGTATGGTTTCTTTCTTCTGCTCCTGGGTATGACTGGTACACACCTCTGGGAAATACGCAGGTGATGTCTCCAGGTTGTTATGTATTATGGTTAGTCCTGCACTCTTTAATGTCTCAAAGTCATCCTGATCCAGCAAGCCAAATGACGCACATATATTTATATCCAACTTATCGTGTATATCCCTGACTGTATGCTCCGCGCGGGCTACTTCACGTTTTGAAAGCCTCCTGCCTTCAGCCACCAGGCAGTACCTGAAACTTCCCTTATCCTGATCCACAGCCGCACCCTCAGTCACAGCCGGATCTCCCAGCAGATCAATCTCCGGAATCTCCTTTTGTGCTACTCTAGACTGCGCACAGTATTTGCAGTTTTCTGTGCATCTGCCCTCTTTTACACTTATCACGGAACACACATCACATCTGTCTCCGCAGAAATGCTTTCTTATCTCATTTGCCGAAGATGCCAGTATATCCAGATCCTCCTGTGCAAGCTGCAGTGCCTCATCATATGTGATATCCGCACCTCCACTGAGCACACGGTTCTTTAGTCTCTCAACATATTCCCTGCCCATAGATATTACCTCTTTTCTCTGATCTTCAGCCCTTGTGTATAATAAATTGCTGTATCCACTGATGCCATCGCCATGTGTACCCTGACATCACGCAGTACATATGTTTATATGGAAAGAGCCTGCCACCGGCAGGCTCCCCCATCTGTATATAGCTCTCTATATCTTTCACAAATATTTAGTCTAAGATATTTCATCTCAGTTATTTTAGCTTATATATCCGTCATGTATACCCAATGATAACATCACGATTACAGTGCAGCCTTGATCTGCTTGTATATACCCTCGGCATCAAGCTCATACTTGTGAAGCAGTTCCTTTGCCGGACCTGACTCGCCAAATCTGTCCCTCACGCCTATTCTGGTAAGCTTTGTAGGGCACTTCTCAGCAAGCACCTCTGCAACAGCACTTCCAAGTCCGCCTATGATGGAATGCTCCTCAACTGTGAACACCTTTCCAGTCTTCTGTGCCGTCTCCACGATGATATCCTCGTCTATAGGCTTGATCGTGTGGATATTGATAAGTTCTGCATCTATACCGTCAACGGCAAGCATATCCACAGCCTTCACAGCCTCAGATACACAGAGTCCTGTTGCCACGATTGATATATCCTTGCCATCCTTGAGCTTTACTCCCTTGCCGATTTCAAACTTATATGTGCTCTCATCATTGAGTACCGGAACTGCCAGCCTTCCAAATCTAAGATATACAGGACCGACATACTCATATGCTGCCTTAACCGCAGCTCTTGCCTCAACATCATCACATGGATTGATGACCACCATACCAGGTATCTCTCTCATAAGTGCGAGATCCTCGCAGCACTGATGTGTAGCTCCGTCTTCACCAACCGAAATTCCTGCATGTGTAGCACCAATCTTCACATTCAGGTGTGGGTAACCGATCGTGTTTCTAACCTGCTCAAATGCACGTCCTGCAGCAAACATTGCAAATGAACTCATAAATGGGACATATCCGCATGTCGACATTCCGGCAGCTATGCCTGCCATATTCGCCTCTGCGATACCACAGTCAACATGACGCTCCGGATATGCTTTCTTAAAAATAGCTGTCTTGGTTGCCTCTGCAAGGTCTGCATCCAAAACAACAAGATCATCATGTTCCTTTGCTATCTCCACTAATGCATTGCCGTAGCTCTCTCTGGTTGCGATTGCTTTATTCTCTATCATAATGCTGCAGCCTCCTTCTCAAGTTCTGCCATGGCGATCTTGTACTCTTCCTCATTCGGAGCCTTTCCATGCCAGCCAGCCTTATCCTCCATGAATGACACGCCCTTGCCCTTTACTGTGTGGGCGATGATGGCTGTAGGCTCACCCTTGTGGGCACGTGCCTCAGCAAATGCCTTGTCGATCTCGTCAAAATCATTGCCATTGATGTTGACAACATGGAAATTGAATGCCTTAAACTTCTCATCTATCGGATATGGTGAACATACATCTTCAACTGTTCCATCGATCTGAAGATTGTTGTTGTCCACTATGACGCACAGATTGTCAAGCTTTCTATGTCCTGCGAACATAGCAGCCTCCCATATCTGTCCCTCCTGGATCTCTCCGTCACCGCAGAGACAGTATGTGCGGTAATCCTTACCCTGCATCTTTGCTGCAAGTGCCATACCGACTGCCACTGAGAGTCCCTGACCAAGGGAGCCTGATGACATGTCCACACCTGGTGTGTGTTTCTTGTCCGGATGTCCCTGAAGGTAAGATCCCACATGTCTGAGTGTCTTCAAATCTTCAATTGGGAAAAAGCCTTTTAACGCAAGTGCTGCGTAGTAGCCTGGAGCTGTGTGTCCCTTTGAAAGTACAAATCTGTCACGATTCTCGTCCTCTGGATTCTTTGGATCCACATTCATCTCCTCGAAATAAAGATAAGTAAACAGGTCCGCTGCTGATAATGAGCCGCCTGGATGTCCGCTCTTGGCATTGTATACGCCTGTGACAATGCCCTTGCGAACTTCTACAGCTTTTTTCTGAAGTTCTAATTTGTTCATCTCGTTCTCCTTTTAACTGGATACTGTATTTGTATCATACAGAGCCATTATAACATAATTTCTTTCAATTAGTAGTACGATTTTACATGCATTTTTCAAGAAATATTGCAAGTCTTTTTCAATGTTATCTGTGCATATCGACCAAACGCCTACTGTCGAATGTCTGACAGCACCTTAGAGTACATGTTTTGCATGATATAAAATAGTCTATACACATATCACCCACTTATCCACTCATACAATATTCCTGCCATCTCTCTGACATAGTATGTGGGAAGCAGCCACCAGGCTGTACTGCCCGATATCGATCCGGTCTCTATGCCCTGTCTGTCAGCTATTCTCTTTGCCCTATACTCATGGAACTCATTTGTGACTATGTTCATCTTGTCAGGGAGCCCATTTGCTCTGATGACCTCGGCGGAAAACTTTATATTCTCCCTTGTGGATGTGGACTTATCTTCCATATATATCCTCTCAGGCGATATTCCATGCTCTGTCAGGTATTCGTACATACACTGAGCCTCAGAGATGCTCTCATCTGCTCCCTGTCCACCTGACACAACGCATACAGCCTCCGAGTTCTCCTCAAGATAATCCTGTGCTGCTATAAGTCTCTCTCTCAGCATAAGGCTTGGACCGCCGCCTCTCACTGCACATCCGAGCACTACGACCGTGGCGTCACTGCGTGGAGCCTCATTTGCTGCATATACCATATTGCAGGTGATGACGGTGACCAGAGCCAACCCTCCCGCCGCTATCACCATCACGGCTATCAGGCATATCTTCCCAACCTTCCGTTTCCATATACGCCTGAAAAGTCCATCAATCTTTTTCTTAAATACCACATACAAAGTAATCAGGCCAAATACGCCCATTCCCAGTATTGTTCCTATATTCACACGGCTTCCTCTGAACACCGGATATATAAATACCAACATTCCAAGCACCCCGATCACTAACAACAGCAATCTCCAAATATAACCGTATACTTCACATTTTTCTTTTTTATTCTTCCCCATAATCCCTCCTGTTCTTAAGTTGTTTTATTCCTCTCACGCAAAATACCAGTGACATAACAGTGGCTATACTCCATCCTATCGGCCATGCAAGCCATATTCCCATGGCAGAACCTATAACCCTTGAGAGCACCATCGCCAATACTACCCTGAGTATCAGATCCGTAAATGTCGATGTCATAAATCTTCCCATCATACCCGTGCCTCTGAGTATTCCATCAGCTACAAGTTTCGCCGACACAACAAAATAAAATGGTGCCAGTATCCTCAAATATGTCACGCCTGTGTCAATTGCAAGTCCTGTTCTGTTCTCCATGAACGGATACATACCGTATCTTCCAAAGAAGAAATAAAGCACAGCAAATGGTATACAAAGTCCCCATATTAGTTTTATTCCCGCTTTAAGTCCCTGTGCTATCCTGTCAAGCTTTCCAGCCCCAAGATTCTGCGCCGTATAATTGGAGATTCCATTTCCCAAAGTTGTAAATGAAGTTATTACAAGATTATTCAGCTTGACCGCCGCAGCATATCCAGCTATAACTGACGCTCCAAAACCATTTATCACGCTCTGTATGATTATATTTCCAACTGATATAAAACTCTGCTGAAGTATGCTCGGTATGGCTATAACCGCTATCTTCCCCAGCACACTGCTTGAAAATGCACAGGACTTCTCATCTGTATGTATCGCTGCCAAACGTCTAAAAACAACTATAACAGCCAGAACTGCACTCACACCCTGACACAGAAACGTCGCCCATGCAACGCCATTTACCCCCATGCAAAATGTCTTTACAAACAATATATCAACGGCTATATTAGATACCGATGATATTGCCAGAAATATAAAAGGTGTCCTCGAATCCCCTAGAGCTGAAAATATTCCAGTGGCTATGTTGTAGAAAAATAAAAACGGCACACCCAGTATGTATATATTCAGATATGTTAGAGAGTCTTTCATCAACTCATCCGGCGTATCTATGAGAGCCAAAAGTCTCTCGCCAAGTATAAATCCAACTATCATAAGCACGGCAACAAGCACAGCACTGGATATGAATGTGGTCCACACAGCAGTCTTCATCTCGCCATACTTCTTTGCACCGAACAGCTGAGACACTATGACCGAACATCCTATATTACAACCAAATGCAAATGCTATGAATATCAAGGTTATCTCATAGCTGTTTCCAACCGCCGCCAGAGCATTTTCTCCTATGAATCTTCCCGCAACAAAACTGTCCGCAATATTATACAACTGCTGAAATATTACACTTCCAAAAAGCGGGAGACAGAATCTCCATAATACAGACTCCGGTTTTCCAATAGTAAGATCTTTATTCACCTTTATTCCTTCTTTTCTTAATTTTCTTAATTTTCGTTTTTATTCTATACTTCCATCATTGTTATTACAATAGACAAAACCCCAAACATCTGCCATATCCACGGACTTT